>JAFDGA010000025.1 GCA_019309545.1 Deltaproteobacteria bacterium | reverse complement strand
CCGGGGCTGGTTGCCGGTGACGCAATACCATGAGCCCCACCACAGTGATCAGAGAAAACAACGATAGGGTAAAGCCGATAAAGATCAACAGGTTCTCGAAAGAGGCGGTGAACACCATGACCAGCGCCAGTCCGGCCTGCAGCAGGATGGCGTTGCCCGGGGGGCCGGAGCCGCCCCTTAATCTGCCGAAGGCGGTAAAGAACAAACCATCACCCGCCATGGCCTGATAGATTCGGGGGCCGGTCATCATCATGGCGCTGATCAGGGAGAGCAGACTCAAGGCAATGGCTCCGGCGAAGCCCCGGCTTACCTCGGGCCCGAAAAGGGCCAGGGCGGCCTTTTCCCCTACCTCCAGAACCCCGCTCATCTCCTGGGCGGAGAGCCCGTAAACAAACGTCATATTGAGTAGCAGGTAAAGAATGGTGACCAAGAGGGTGCCCAGGGCCAGAGCCAGGGGAATGTTCCGGGTGGGGCGGGAAATTTCGCTTCCCATGTAGGCCGCGGCATTCCAGCCGCTGTAGGCAAAGGTGATAAAAATCAGCGAAGTAGCAAACTGACCGGAAAAAAAGACCCTAAGTGGCGGCAGGGCACCAAAGTGGGACGCCGACCCCGCACCCCAGGCTAGTCCCAAAAAGACCAAGGCCAGGATGAGGACAACTTTAAACAGGGTAAGCAGGTTCTGGATGTGGCTGCCCAAGAACAGGCTGTGGCGGTGGATAAAGGAAAAGGCCAGGATTACCCCCGAGGCCAACAGGGTGACGGGGGAGAGGGTCAGCACCGTCAGCCCCTGAACGGTCCACGTAAAACCGGAGTTCAGGCCAAGGCCGGCGCTCCCCAGGAAATAAACCGCAAAGGCCATGGCCGCCGCCGCAATCGGAGCCGAGAAGCCCACCAACAGTGATACCCAGCCGGACAAAAATGCCAAGGGTTCGCCGAAACTCTCCCGCAGAAAGACATATTCCCCCCCGGCGCGGGGAAACCGGGCTCCCAGTTCGCCATAGCAGAGGGCGCCGGTCAGGGCGAATAGCCCCCCTAAAGCCCAGCAGAACAGCATGGCCCAGGGGTTCTGTAATTCCTGAATAATGAAGCCTGAGGTGGTGAAGATGCCGGTGCCCACCATATTAGCGACCACCAGGATGACGGCGGAGAATAGACCGAGTTGGTGGCGCGGGCTTTTTGGCTCCGAGAGTTGCCGGGCACCGGCGGGGGCAACGTCGTTCATTGCTTATCGGACCTGCCAGGTAAGGCTGGCGCGGTAAAAATTATCATCACACTCCTCCGGTTGCGCATAGGGGGTTTTGTGAGAGGCGGTCAGGAACCACCACCCCGCTTGGTCTACTTTAACCTGGATTTCACCCTGGTCGTTGGTCTTGCCCAGAGTAGCGAAAGGTTTCTGGGGGTCAGCCCACCCCTCGTGAGTGAATTCTAGTTCCGCGCCGATCAGGGGCCTTCCCTGAAATATCACCCTTACCGGCAACGTATCCCCGATTTTCAGGGCCATGGGGTCTTTGAGCGGCATAATTTCCAGGGTGCTCTGGGCCCGGTGGTCAGCCCCCTGTTTCTTACCGCCCACAGTGATGAGAGTCTTGGCGGCCATGTCAAACCGAAAGCAGTAGTTGGCATCTGGAACCCCCTTCTTGGTTTGCATCTTCATCCCCTGAGGAGTACGGGTGACGAACCCCGGGACCATCTGGGCCGAAATCACATAGACACCGGCTGCCGGCGGCACCAATTCATACCGGGTGGTGGAGATTTTTTTCAGGGCCAACTCCTGGCCATCCGGGGCCACAGCCTTGATTGCACCCAAGCGCTCCGCCTTGATCTCTTCATCCTTGGGGAATTTGTGACCGAAGCCGATCTCCACCTGGACGGGCTCGTTCACCATGGGGGTATCATTATCGGTTAGCAGCCAGAACATATGAGCGTGGGAGCTCATCGGAAAGATCAAGATCAGGGCCATGATAAAGGTCAGCACGATTCTCTTCATCATTACTCTCCTTAAAGTTTTGTCAAAGTAACCCGGTCACCAAGCATCAATTCGAATTTACGGCTTCGTGACCGGCTTGTTAATCTTTTGAAGGTCCTGATAACCAACCAGGTTTTCCACCCGACCGCGGTAAGGTTGACCTTCCAGACACCGGCCCACAATAATCAGGCCGTTCCATTTTTCCTTTTCACCGGCTACTTTGTCCACGATAGTGTCGAGCGTCCCTTTGACCACTTTCTCCTTATCAGGGTAACCGGCATTATACACCACGGCCACGGGCAGATCGCCGGGATGATACTTCTTTATCAGGGGAATGAGATTGGGGAGTTCCTTTAAACCCATGTAAAACACCATGGTGATGGGATATTTGGCTAGATCTTTGATCACTGCCGCGCCTTTGTCCTTTTTGCCCGTGATAAAAAAAGGCGAGGTCTGCATCACAAAGTGCGTATCATAGGCCGGGATGCTGGATTTTTTCAAGGCCGCCATGGCCGCGCTGAAGGCCCCTACTCCCGGAATGATTTCCACCTGTTGCGGATCAAAACCTTCAATAAACCAGTGGGACGGACCGAAGAGACAGGGGTCGCCGCTGTCCAACAAGACCACGGTCTTTCCCTGGGCCAGTTTCTCCTTAATATGGCGGACTATCTCATCGCGGATCCTGATCCGCTCTTTTTGAAAGGCCAGTTTTTTTTCCCGTTTCATTTTCGAGAGTTCTTCCCAGGGCTTGCCGTGATAATCCCACATACCCTTCCAGGGGTCAGCCAGAATCGGTTTACCTTTTAGATATGCCTGAAAACGTTGCTTCATTTTATCGTTGCACAGGATAAAATCCGCTTCTTTGATGACTTCCAGGGTCCTGAGGGTGGCGTATTCCGGTCCGGCGGGTCCGGTGCCCACCACATAAAAGGTGCCGGGAGTGAGGGAACCGGGGTGGGCGGAGTGCACTCCGGCCACTAGCATCAACACTCCAAGCAATAACCTAACACTTATACGCAACTGTAGTGACATGATTTATCCTCTTTTTAGAGTTATCAAACAACCGGTTAAAATTTGGTGCCGATGGTGAACCCGTATGTCTGCCGAGGCATATAGTAACCATGGATTTCCTGATAGCGTTTGCCCGTCAGGTTGTTCGCAAAGGCGTTCAGGGTCAGTTCCTGCTGCCAGAAGCGAAACTTCTGCTCGAAGCCTAAATCCAGGGTGGCGTAGGCTTTCAGCCGGCCATATTCTTGTTTCTGGACGCTGCGGTCGCTGACAAAGCGCAGGTTGGCCTGCAGCCAGCCGTCTTCCCAGAGTCGCGCCCGCCCCATCGCCTTGATTTTGTGTTTCGGATACAATAGTGGTAGATAATAGCTCCAGCCCTTTTGGAAGGGGGAATCAGTGGCGTCGAATGCCTGATAGCTGTAGGAGACCATGCCCCGGAAGCGTTTGCTGAAATCCAGCGCCGCCTCCAATTCCACCCCGTATAATTTGACGCTAGGGATGTTATATAGGCAGTCGCTGCCCAGGCCAGTGCCTGGCGCCATAATGCCGCTGTCGTTCATAAAATCCGAGATGTCATAAAAGTAGAAGGTGCCCCTCAGGGTGAGAGGTTTAAAGCTCTGGATGATGCCGGTTTCATATTCCCACGCCGTTTCCGGTCGCAACACCGGATTATCTTTGGACGCGCACCGCGCCCACCAGTAGTAGTCTCAAGGACAGGGCAGGCGCAGGGCCCGGCTCACCGCGGCGTAAAGCGCCGTATCCGGGGTGACCTGGACATCCAGCTTGAAGCTGGGGAACCAGTTTGATTCCCGTTGCTGCTTGCCGGCGGTCGGCCAGGCAGGCGCCGGCTTGCCTTGTTCAAACCAGGCATAATAGGTATCCATCTGAATATTATAATAGCGCACTCCCGCGGTAAAGGTCAGACGGTTCCACAACTTGGCCACATCTTGCAGATAGGCGGATTTAACCAGGTAAATAATCGGGTTCTGGGGAGGCATTCCCAGCAATTGATAATCAAACCCGACCGTCAGATAATTTTTGAGATAATCCCGTTCCACCAGCTTGACATCCCGGTACTCCGCCAGGATGCCCTTGGTGACGTCCCGGGTATCGGCATGCACAAAGACGTTTTTGCCCCCCATGAATCTGTAAAAATGGATATCCCGGCGGCCGTCGGTGGTGTAGGCGTGCACCTTGCTGGTGCCCGGCCCCAGCGGCACGGTCAGAATGCCGTCCAGGTAGTAGGTGTTTTTATTCCATTGCGGGATGGGCGGGCCGGGCAGTTGGACCGTAGCGGGCAGGTGGCGCAGCGCATCCGCCCCTATCGGTATGAAGGGGGGATAATCGGGGTCAAAATCCGGTCGGGAGGGGTCATTGATCACTGGGAAGCCGTAGTTCACTTTACTGTACCGGAATCCCAACCACAGCTTGGCCTCGTACGGCAGAAAGAACTGCAAGCCACCAGCAAAGTTGTTGTTCCACTGGAAGTTGTTGCGCAAAAAGCCATCCGTGGATTGGCGGCTGAGGGAAAAATGATAGCCCACCCGATTGAAGAGACCACCATCAATGGAGCCCTGGTTGAAATACGTGTTGAAGGAAGAATAGCCGGACGAAATACTGACGTCAGGTTTCACTTGATCGGTCTGCTGCCCCTTTTTAGTGATAATGTTGATGACCCCGCCGATGGCAAAGGGGTGCAGCACGGAATGGGCTCCCCGGATGATTTCCACCCGGTCGATGTCGTCAAGGCTGAGGGTGGACCAGTCAACCACGTATCTGCCAAAGTGGCCGGTGTGATTGATACGCCGGCCGTCGATCTCCACTACCAGTCGCCCTTCGCTCAGTCCCCGGATGGCGATCTCGTCCCCAGGGCTGGCCATCAGGGCATTATGGCGCAGCACGTCAATGCCGCCGATTTCCTGCAGCACATCCTCCAGGGTGCGGACATAACCCGGCTTTTTGAACTGGTCCATGCGAATGATGGTTTTATCTGTAGTAATTTCCACTCCCGGTTGGGGAGCAATGACCGTGATCTCCTCCAATTTGAAGGCTTCCGTCGCCCGTTCTTGGGTTCCCTGAGTTTCTGGCGTTGCTGCGGCCCCTACCGCCTGGGCAAAAACCAGAAAAATCAGGCACAAACCCGCTATAAATCCTCTGCGAGCCATGAATCGCACACTCCTTTCCCTTGTCCATCAAGCTAAAAAAGTTCCCGTGTGCGTCACAACCCCCATTGCCATAATCCTTCGCATTATGGTACAAATAATAAGGGGTGTGACGTTTACCGACACCCTCGAGGGCAGGTCGGTAACCTTGGCGGGAGCGGCCTGCCCTCTTTTCTGACAGTCAAAGTTTTGCCCTCATTCCTTTTCTCCTTTCAGGTTTTAAGAAAATCTTCATTTCATTTGACTTGGGCCTTTACGGATGGCGGGCTTCTTAGCCTTTCCCGATAAATTGAAAGCTGGACCTTCCAGACAGTGCCCGACAATAATCATTCCCAACCAGTCCTCCTTTTCAGGAGCGACTTTTCCCAGAATATTGCCCAGGTTGCCTTTGATGACCTTTTCTTTCTCAGCGTAGCCCGCGTAAAAGACCACGGCCAGCGGCAAGTCGGCAGAATTGTACTTCTTCAGAGTATTCACCAAGTTCTCGATTTCTGCTATTCCCATATAGAACACCAGAGTGCCCGGATAACGGGAGAGGTCGCGGGCCAGGTCGTCCCGGTCACTTTTCCCGAAAAAGGCAAAAGGCGCAGTCTGGGCCACAAATCGGGCCCCGCCACCGGTGCTGCTTTTCTTCAGAGCGGCCATGGCCGCGGTCATGGCTCCCACCCCGGGGATAATTTCCACCCGGCCCTCGTCTAATTCATCCAAAATCCAGAAGCTTCGGCTATAGACGGTAGGGTCGCCGCCTTCCAAAAGCGCCACTTTTTTCCCCTGGTCCAGGAGGATTTGCAGCCGCTTGACATATTCATCTCGTTGGCGCTTTTTTTCCGCCACGATCTTGGCCCGCGCTTCTGGTTTGAAGGTGGCAAGATCTTTCATCCATGGCACCCCTTGATAAAACCAGAGTTCCTTCCAGGGATCCTCCACCTTTTTTCCCTTTAGGATTTCTCGCAAATTCTTGGCCGATTGATGGCTGCATAACACCAAGTCGGCATTTTTAATGGTCTCCAGGGCCTTGACCGTGAGGTGTTGGGGGTCGCCCGGCCCGGTGCTCACTAAGTATAAGGTTCCCGAACCAGCAACCGCCGGAAGGACTGCAAGCATCCCCCCTACCATGAGTAAGGCCGTTATCCATATCGGCTTCGCCAGTTTAATCCCTACCATCCCGCCAACCTTTCATCATTAAGAACTCGTAAATTTTTCCTAAAAGCCGGGCAAAAAAAAACCACGAGACTCCACCTCCAGGTGGAAACGCCTTCGTGGCTTAATTCTGACGGCTTTAGACTTCGGGGTAGTGTTAAAGGGGTTCAATCCCCTCAATTGTCGTATTTTTAGCCCGGCTTTCTAACCTTTGTCAAGACTTTTTTAAATGCCCTGAATCAGACTTGATTTGACAGTACCCCTCTGGTGTGGTTTCTTGCTAAGCTCTCCTTGCCATCAACCCGGAGCCGTCACCGCCGCCGTACGCCACGGCCTGGTGATCCTGGCGCAATTTACTGCCTTCCGTGGCCCCAAGCCCTCCGCTAACGCCGACCCGGGCGAAGGGCATCTCAAACATGGGGGCGTAATCCCGAGTCAGGCCCAGAGCCTCAGTGCCAAGAAACTGGAGGCTGCGGTAGGTAGCCTGATTGGCCGGTGACAGCACGCGCAAGAGAGCTGACTCTGTGTTAGCAAAGCCCAGGAGCAGGCCAGAAGTAAAGAGGGGGGCGGCAGCACCGGCCCGGCTGGCAGTAGTGATATCCCGCAAGAACAGGTGGGCCGCACCGTTAACCGGCTCATACTTGACGGCCGTGACCGCTAACTGCTGGCAGGCCCGGGCCAGACCGGCATTGCGCACCGCTAAATCCTGGTCCAGGGATTGGCGGCCCCGGAAGATCGCGACATTGTCGTTCAGCTCAATGGACTTATTGATCTCCTGGATGGCCTCCCCGGGCCGGTTCAAAACGGCCAAGGCGATGCCTTTAAAAGGTGGGGAGTGGAATCCTTGGGATCCAGGGTCTTGGCGTAGTCCCAGACCTCCAGGGCCTTGTTGGCCCAGATTTATCTGGTCCAGAACCGCAAAGAGGCCGCCCATAAATTCCTCCTCCAGGCCCGGGGCAGAGCCGCGTGCGGCATCTGACGACTAGCCGCGTTCAGCTGAGATACAGCTTTATCCCCTCTCCCCCGCCAGCGGGGTAGAGGGCGAGGGTGAGGGGGCATTTTGGCTCTTTGATCGCAACTTGGTATGACCCACCCCATTAAGGTCAGGGCTCGACCATTATCAGGAGTTTGGGACAGGACGGTTTCGGCCTTGTCCTACGCCTCCGGCAAGTTGCCCTGGTCATAGGCGGTCTCTCCTTGGAGGATCAGGGCGGCCAGGGGCGGCGGTCCGGCCGGGAGAATCAGAACAGCATTTTTTTAATTAAGATATTACCCAGATAGGCTGTAGTCCCATGGGGATCAATTCTGGGGGTTTACCACCCTCCTGGGGGAGTTGGTTCCCCGGAGTTGGGTAAGCATGAGGTCCAAGATGACCGCGGCACTGTGGGGCCATTCTTCCCTGCCTAGGCCGCTAGTGGCGCACGGTGTCTTCGGCGTGCTGGCCGCTAAAGCCGCCTTTATGGAGCCTGGCTAATTTTTGCTGTCAGGCTAATGATACCTCTATGGTTTCGCCTCTTTTGAGTTCAAAGACATTTCCTCTGACCCCGATTCGAATCGGCCCGGCCGGAAACTCCAAAGCCTCAATGCGCAATTTATCCGGCGTCAGGGTTATCTCCAGAGAATGGCAGCGATATCGGATGCGCAGGTGCAGCTTGCCCAGTTCTTTAGGCAGAAACGGATTGAACAACAAAACGTTGCCCCGGGTTTCTACCCCGGTGTAGGCCCGTTGCATTAAATCCACCACTCCGGCCATGGCGCCCAGATGAATGCCCTCGGGGGTGGTTCCGCCCTGAATATCCGCAATGTCGCTGGCCAGGGCCTGGTTGAAAAGCTGCCAAGAGCCAGCCCGGTCCGACCGTACCAACACCCAGGAGTGGGCAACTCGGCTCAGAGTGGAACCGTGGGAAGTCCTTTTTAAGTAATAATCAATGTTTTTGGGGATGGTCTCATATGCAAAGGGGTAGCCCAATTGCTCAAACAGCTCCCGTAATTGTTCGGAGGAGAAGAGATAAAACAACATCAAGACATCCGCCTGTTTGGACACCTTATAGCGGTTGGGGGTGTCTCCTTCCGCCTCCAGGATGCGGTCCAGGCGCTGGATGTCACCATATTTTTTCCGATAGCCGTCCCAATCAAATTCGGCCAACTGCTCGTAGCCTTGAAACTGGCTGATGATGCCGTCATCATGGAACGGCACAAACATTTTGTGGCTGATGTCCCGCCAGCGCTCCATCTCGGCTTTTTGCAGCTCAAGGCTTTTGCAGAGTTCCAGACTGCGATCTTCCGGCAGTAGGTCGAACAGTTCTAAAGTACGGCTCAATACCCAGACCGCCATCAGGTTAGTATAGGCATTGTTGTCCAGCCCCGGTTCTTCCCGGTCGGGATATCTGTCGTGGTATTCATCCGGGCCCATGACCCCCAGAATTTCATAGCGCTCCAGGGAAGGATTATAGGTGGCAATGCTGCCCCAGAAGCGGGCGATCTCCAGCATCATCTCCGCTCCGAAAAAGGCCAAAAATTCCAAATCCCTGGTTACCTGGAAATAGTGGTAAACGTTGTACGCGATCGCGGAATTTACGTGGAATTGCAGATAGGTATTATCCGGAATCCAACGTCTGGACCTCGGGTTGAGGTGAATTTTCTGGCTCTCCTCCCGCCCGCTGCTGCCACTTTGCCAGGGGTATAAGGCCCCCCGGTATCCATACTGCCGGGCATTAAATCTGGCTTCGTTGAGGCGTCGGAACCGATACTGTAGCAAAGCCCGGGTAATCTCATGGAGCCGCAGGTTCAAAAAAGGAAAAACGAACAACTCGTCCCAGAAGATGTGCCCGCGGTAGGCCTCCCCGTGCCAGCCCCGGGAAGGCACTCCCACGTCCAGGTCCATGGTGTGCATCGAGGTAGTCTGCAGCAGGTGGAATATATAGAGGTGGAGAACCATGGTGATGTATTCATCATCGGTCTCACTGACATCATTGGATTGGAATTCGATTTCGAAACGGCGCCACAACTGTTCCCAGGCCAGAGTGTGACTTTCATGGAGAGCTGCAAAACTTACACACCGCTGGAGGGCCTCTTGGGCTGCCAGTCCACACTCGGAGATGCCGCGGTCGCGCGAGGTATACATCGCCATCGCTTTTTCAATTAATACTTCGCGGCCTTCCTTAAGGTCGAGGTTAAAGTGCTGGGCGATGTACCGCGGTTTCTCGATCAATTTGCGCTCTATTTCCAGGAGTTGGCCATCCTGGTAAACTCTGGTCCGGGCGGCCTGGGAGACCCGCAGTTTGGATTGGTTGGTCTGTACTTCAAGATAAATGGCTTCGGCATCGATCATTCTGGTTGCCAGCGGTTCCAGGTGGTTGTTGTTAAGTTGCTTGTAGCGTTCCACTCCGGCGTTGATCACCCGGCCGTCCAGGGCAGTGCAAAACTCCACTGGACCGGACCAATTCTCGGCGGTCAGGGTTAGTTCCTGGGCACCATAGTGGGGATTTTGCATATGGACCAGACGCCGGCAGGTCACTTGGGTCTGCCGCCCCTGGCTGTCACGGAACCGAAAGCGGCGTCGCAGGATCCCCTCTTTCAGATCAAGCTCCTGGCGATAGGAAATAAGATCAACGGCCATCAGGTTAAACCAGTTTCGGCTGCCAATGCGAAAATTCAGCGGCAGCCAGTTCGGCATGTTGACCAGGTCTTCATTCTCAATGCTTTTGCCGGCGATTTCGGTTTTCAGGCGATTGTAACCCCCGCTCAGATAGGTGCCGGGATAGTGGATGTTATCGGCCGCGGCTTCCGGTCCGGCCCCCCGTGTGGCAAAATAACCGTTCCCCAGGGTGCACATGGCTTCCCGCAATCCCTCTTGTTGGGGGTCAAATCCCTCGTAGACCAGCGTCCACTGATTCATTGATGTTCTCCTTCGTATATCTCAAGGAGTGCATTGAGAAAAATTTCCACCTCCTCCGGATGGCGCAAACGGTATTGGGCCGCAGTCGGTTGGGCCTCCTCCTGGACCACGATGCCAAGGCCCCGGTCTTGCAGGACTTGGAAGGCATCTTCATCAGTTACATCATCGCCAATGTAAAGCGGCAGGACGTCGGCACCATCCATTTCCAGGGCCTCCAGCAGCCACAGCAAGGCTTTCCCCTTGTCCCAATCAATTTTGGGCTGCAATTCAAATATTTTCTTCCCTTGGCCTTTACGCAACTCGGGAAAATCCGCCAGCACCCGGTCCACGGCTGCTTCCACCTCTTGCCGCCGTCCCGGGTCTACCAGCCGATAATGCACGGCAATGGAAAACTTTTTCCGTTCCACCAGGACACCGTGAATTTTTTCCAAACTTTCCCGAAGCCATTGCTCAGCCTGGTCCAGCACCGGAAGAAACTCTGTCCCCGCATGGTGTTCCAGGTGCCGCCCTTCAGGCCCGGCAATATCAAAACCATGGCTGCCAGCATAAAAGATGGAGTTCAGGCCAACCAGATTCTGCACGTCCTTAAGATCCCGACCGCTGATTATGGCGACGGTGCAATGCTTTGCCAGTTTCTTCAGGGTTTGCCGGACCCGGGGGGAGAGCACCGCCAGTTTCGGACGATCGACGATGGGGGTGAGGGTCCCGTCATAGTCCAGAAAAACGGCCAGACGTTTGCTCTTAAGCCGCGGCCAAATCTCCCCCAGGTGGTGCAAGGCCGAGGGACAACCGTTCACCCTCCCTTCCGAGGAAGTCCTGACCGCAATTTCCGCCAGGTCGCTTACCACTAAATCGGCTCCATTTTCCTTGAGGGCCGCGGCATGACCGGTGCGGTCGACACCGATGACCAGCCCAAACCCGCCCCGGCGCCCCGCCTGCACGCCGGCGAGAGAATCTTCGATAACGACGGCCTGCGGGGGAGCGACTCCTAAGCGGCGGGCTGCCTCCAGGAAGATGTCCGGGTCGGGTTTGCCCTTAAGCCCCATCTGAGCTGAGTCGGTGCCATCCACCCGGGCATCGAACAGATCGGTGAGTCCGGCTTTTTTTAGGATGGCGGCGCAGTTCTGGCTGGAGGAGACGATGGCGGTCTGGAAATTGCCGGCCCGCAAGTGGTGAATCAGACTCACCGTAGAATCATAAACCTCTACTCCGTGCTTCTGGAGCTGGTCGTGAAAGAACTCATTTTTCCGGTTCCCCAGCCCGCATACGGTCTCCTGGTCAGGATGATCATCGGGAGAACCATAAGGCAGCTCGAGATTCCGGGAGGCTAAAAAACTCTTTACGCCCTCGTAGCGGGGCTTGCCGTCCACGTAAGAGCGGTAATCATGGTCAGAATCGAAGGGCTCAAACTTCTGGCCGGTCCGACAGGCCAGTTGTTCGAAATACTCATCAAATAGCTTCTTCCAGGCTTGGACGTGAACCTTGGCGGTCTTGGTAACCACCCCGTCGAGATCAAAGATCACCGCTTGGTAAGCCTGCTTGGAGATGGCCAAGATAAAATTTTTTCTGGTCATGAATGGCGAATCATTTGGCGCCATGATTTTATTTCTAAAGAAATTTACATCAATCTTGTCGAGACGAGAGAATTCGAACCTTTGCCCCCGAGGCGGATTTGGGACGATTGTGCAACTAAATAAACGTATTCAATAATCGGAAAAGAGCTTGAAAAAGAGTTGACATATTGCTCAGCTCCTAAAATTAATCCATCGGGGTCAAAAAACGGTTATGGTAGGAGGGTCACAGCCTTATGTTCCTCCAGCCCCCCATGCAAATTAACCTTTTAAAGGCTCCGAAGCAATAAGATCAGACCAAAGGTATTAAACCTTACCATATTATAGGCAGATCCCAAAGATATAAGAGCAACAAAAAGGGCATCAGGCTAAGAGCCCGGCAGAGTTGGGACAGGACCATGATCTTAAACCCCAGGGCGGGGGTAAAAATCCCCAGATAGTAGGGGAGTTGGTGCCGCACAGCCCGGACCGGGCTGGAGAGGATGGTCCCAACCAGCAGGGTCAGGAGAATGGCGGGCGGGCTCAGGGCCTGGGTCTCCCAAAAGGCTCCGGCCGCGGCAAACCCGGCGGTGGTTTCTGCGGCCAGGGACAGGACGATAATACTCAAGGACTCCACCTGGATCGAGGAGGTTAGTAAGCTTTGTGCCAGCCTCACTTTCAGCCACTCAAAAAATCCACCTTCCTGGGCCAAGAAAATTACCAGAAATACCGGAACCGTAATCAATAGCACCTGCCGGAAGCGGCTGGTGAATTTTGGCCAACTCTGGCGCCAGACCGTCCGCCAATCGGGACGAGGGAAACCGGCACATTGCGGACAGACTGGCGGCGGAGGCAGTTTCATGCGACTGTAACCTAAAAAGGCCACGGTTCGAAGGAGCGCCGCGGCCAGCAGCACCCCCAGATAATAAACCCCGATCCACCCGACTAAAGGGGTAATAATGAAAAAAGTGGTGGGCAGATGGAGGAAAAAGGTAGGAAGGGTGAGCACCAGCGAAGACAGCACCAGCTCCTGGCGGCTGATCTGCTGCTCCTGATAGGAATTCATTAGCATGGTATTGGCGGCAACGGAGGAGAAAAACGCGGTGGTGAAGGCCACCGCGGATTGCTCCCGCAGATGGCCCCAGCGCAACAGGGGCATGGCCAGCCGCCCCAGACGGCCGGTAAGTCCGCTGCCTTCGATGAGATTGCCGAGCAAAAGACCGAAGCCGATGGCCAGGATGAGCCGGAGTAAGGGTTTGAGCAGGCGGCGATAGATCTGCATCCCGCTGGGCAGGGCCGCCATTAGGCCGGAGGACCCCCATACCGGTTCAGCTCCGATTCCCAGCCAGATCACCAAAAAAATCACTGTGCTAGCTTGGATGGGGGAGTTAATGGTATTAAGGAGACGATAACGGCGGGGGGAGAACAAGGTGTTAATTCCTGGCAACATGTTATGAGCGGTGGGTTCTGGCCCTAAGGGGAAGAATTGTATCACTTAAAAAATATCGTATCGTTGATTTCGATCCGGTGTTTATCACAAAATCCCGCCGAGACCTCCAAGACGTAATTGGCCGGGGCGGGCGAGGAGAATGTGCCATTATCTTGAGGGGAAAGATGCTGGGCCAGGCCGATGATCCGGGTATTAGCAATCCAGATAATATCGATAGGAAATAACATCCCCCGCATACAAAAATGCTGACACTCCAAGGCGGGCATGACGAACAGCATGCCGTGGCCTTCTGGCAAGGCTTTTCGGCCGCTGAGCCCCTGATAGATTTTCTCTGGTGTATGCACCACTTCGGCTTTGATCCTCACCCCATTAATGAAAATTTCCTTGGTGGGATTTTCTGGGGCGGCGAGCTCAGCCAGGCAAGCAGTATATAAAAACAATACCAATAATAAACTCAGGCCACTGCTAATTTTCATAATCAGTCCTTCCCCCCAATCATTGTGCCGAATAGGGGCAATGTCTGTAAGGTGCGAATAAATCTGTAAGTACCCGGACAATTAGAAAGGGCGATCCAGGTTGTGGCTGTTATTATTATTTTTTCAGTCATTTTTGACAAGGGGTGGCTGGTATTTTTAAAGGCGGCTTGGTTGGGGCCACCCCGGTGGTTAGTCGTTTCGCACCGTATTTGGCCGGTCATTTATTCTGCTGGCCTTGAAATCATTGTAAAGGGTTTGAGTTTGCCAGCCTAAAGGTTATAATTTATACATAAGTTCATAAAGTAATCGGTCGGGGCCGGAGAAAAATGCTCTTGGAAGAAGGGACTGGCGGTCCCCCGGCCCTCCATATGAATAAAGCTTTTAAGTGCTCCAAGTAACTCTATTATCTTTAAAAGCACCCCACTAGACCATAAAAGAACTTCAGGTCTGCAATTATTAATGGACAGCGGCTTAAGTCCAGGATAAAAAATACAGGTCAAGATGGTTTATCGCTGTTTGCCTCCGTCAGTCGCCACCAGACAAGATGGGACGGCGCGTCCCAGTCGATGATCAGATTAGTGATCGCTGCACCAACGGAGTAGAATTATGCCGCGCTGGAAAAGATGGTTATTGTTGTTAATCTCTGGCCTAATGGCTTTGGGCCTCTTATATGTGGTCCTGACCCTGATCTTTATAGATTTTATTGTGGACTTATGGTGGTTCCAGGCCCTGGGGTATGGCCAATATTTCTGGCTACGATTTATTTATCGATATTTGATTTTCGGTTTATTTACCCTCCTGTTTTTCATGGTTTTTTTCCTCAACTTCTGGGTGGCCTCAAGATTCCTGGGGGCAACCACTCCCTCCGAGCTAAAAACCAGCCCCAGGGAAGTCCTTAGTTACAAAGAGCTGGCCAAATATTTCCGCGCCGGTTCTCTCAAGGTTTATACTCCTTTTTCTCTTCTTCTGGCCATTATCCTGGCGCTGCCGCTGTTTCGGCACTGGGAATCCACCCTGCTGTTTTTCTTCGGCCCGGTCGCCGGGGTTCAGGACCCGGTGTTTGGCAAAGACATCAGCTATTATCTTTTCACCTTGCCGGTTTACCTATTGGTAGCTGATGAGTTGTTGATTATCTTCGGTTTACTCTCATTGAGTTTATTATTGCTTTATTGGCTGGATAGACGTTACCTGGCCACCCAGGATCAACGCCTAGCCGGGGGCGCCAAAACCCATCTTAGTGTCCTGGTGCTGTTGTTGTTTCTATTGGCGATTTGGAATTTTATCCTGCAGCGCTATCAACTGCTTTATTCCAGTGCCCATGAGTCCATCTTTTACGGCCCGGGATATGTCGAAATGTACGTGATTTTACCGCTAATCTGGGTATGCATCGCGCTTTTGCTGGTAACCGGGCTGGCCCTGGTCTACTACATTCAAACCCGCAGGGGCCTCAAGCTGCTGATCGCCACTGGAGTGATCTTAGCTTTAGCTCTGGTGGCCCGTTATTCTTCTTTCCTGCCTGATCAGGTTCAGCAATATATTGTCCGGCCCAATGAAATCAGCCGGGAAACACCTTTTATGGCAAAAAATATCCAGGCGACTTTAGCCGCCTATGACCTGGAGACGATAGAAACCCGGGACTATCAGCTGGAAGAAGTTCCCTGGGATCGACGGTCCCCCGAGGTCCGACAGAGCCTGGTCAATATTCCGGTCTGGGACCGCGAGGTGTTAAACGATGTTTATAGTCAACTCCAAGAACTCCGGACCTACTATGATTTCACTACGATTGATGTAGACCGTTACAACGTCAAAGGGAGTTATCAGCAGGTTTTCCTGTCCCCGCGGGAATTGAACCTCAAAGGACTACCCCCGGGGGTGCAGAATTGGTTTAATAAACGCTTAAAATATACTCATGGCATTGGGGTCGTGATGACCCCGGCGGCTCAGGCCGGGGAAGAGCCCATGACTTGGTTTATTAAGGATATCCCGCCCACTTCTGAGTTTGGGTTCGACATTGAACAACCAAGCATCTATTATGGTGCAGAAAAATATGGCCCGGCGATTGCTCCCAATGATAGCCGGGAAATTGGCTATCCCACCGCTACCGGCCATCAATTAATCGATTATCAGGGGCGTGGCGGAGTATCTATCTCCTCATTCTGGCGCAAGCTGATTTTCTCCATCTATTTTAAGGAAAGAGATATCCTGTTTACCACCAAAACTAACCCCAAAAGCCGGATACTGTTCCGGCGCCAAATTGTCGAACGCATAAAGGCTATCACCCCCTTCTTTATTCTGGATGAAGACCCCTATATAGTCGTCACCTCCAAGAGAATCTATTGGATTCAGGATGCTTACACCTTCTCGGATCGCTACCCCTATGCCTATCCTTACAACGTAAAGCTAAATTATATCCGTAACGCGGTGAAGATTGTGGTGGACGCCTATGACGGGACGGTCAATTATTACCTGGCCGACCCCCGGGACCCGATCATCCAGGCCTATAGTCGCATCTACCCAGGTCTGTTAAAGAACCTGAACCAGTTGCCGGCCGAGCTGAAATCTCATTTACGCTACCCCAAAGATATGTTTGACATCCAGATGGAAATTTATGCCAGATACCATCAGACCGACCCGGAGGTGTTTTACAAGCAGGAGGATATTTGGGAATTTCCCAAAATTCAACAGGGTGATCAGACCATAAGGATGAGGCCGTATTATCTGACGCTCAATTTAATCGACAAAGATAAATCCGAATTCATCTTACTCTGTCCGATGAACCCCATGGCTCGAGACAACCTCCGGGCCCTGTGTGTGGTCGGCTGCGACGGCCCCAATTATGGCCGAATGCTGATCTATAGCTTCCCCAAAGGCACCCTGGTCTATGGGCCTTCCCAGGTCGACGCCTTTATCGACCAGGATACGCTAATCTCCGAGCAATTCAGCCTCTGGAGTATGATCGGCTCGAAGGTAGAGCGGGGGAGGATGATTGTTTTACCTCTCCGCGGGGCAATCTATTATATCCAGCCGGTGTACCTCAAGGCCGCCGCCCGTTTGAAGATTCCCCAGTTGAAAAGACTTATTGTCAGCAAAGGGGAAATCACGGTGATGGAGCCTACTTTGCAGGAAGGCTTTGAGAAGCTGGATGAGCGCTTCAGAGTCGAAACTGAAAGATTAAAACGGCGCTTGCAACCGGCCTGGTCTACAGAATGACTTTTGGACCATAACATGGCCGGACGGACCACGGGTGAGATGTTGCGTGTGGGGATCGACACCGGGGGCACCTTTACCGATTTTGTCCTCCTGACCGCGCAGGGCTGGCAGGTTCACAAGGTGCCTTCCACTCCTGATAATCCGGCCCGGGCTATTCTGGGCGGACTCAAGCGTCTTCTGGGAAACAAGTTTCCGCCGCTGGAGATGGTGCATGGCACCACCGTGGGAACCAATGCCTTCCTGGAGCGTAAAGGGGCCCGGGTAGTGCTGCTGACCACCCAGGGATTCGAAGATGTCCTGTTTATCGGCCGCCAGACCCGGCCGGAACTATTCAACTTGGCCGGAACCAAACCCCTGCCCCTGCTGCCCCGGCACCGGTGCCTGGGAGTGGCAGAGCGGTTGCAGGCAGACGGCAGCATCCGGCGGCCTTTGGGTGACGCCGAAGTCCAGCGGCTTAAGGCCCGGATTCGCCTCCTGACCCCGGAGGCTGTGGCCATCTGCCTGCTCCATGCTTATGCCAACCCGGTACACGAGGAGCGCCTGGCCGCGGAATTGGCCGACCTTGATCTGCCACTGTCGCTTTCCAGCCAGATATTGCCGGAATTCCGGGAATTTGAACGCACTGCCACCACTGTCATCAATGCCTATTTAGGCCCCCTGTTAAATCGATATATTCACGACTTACAGGACCGGTTGCCTGGGGTGACCCTGTTCATCCAGCAATCAAACGGCGGGTTTATACCAGCCCGTCGGGCCGCATGTCAGGCCGTCCATACCATCCTGTCAGGGCCTGCCGGCGGGGTTAATGCCGCCTGGCATCTGGGACAGACCCTTAAGGAGCCTAATCTGTTGACCTTTGATATGGGGGGCACCTCTACGGATGTAGCCTTGGTTGCCGGGGCCATTCCTTTTACCCAAGAGTATCAACTGGATGGCTATCCGATCGGTATCCCGGTGATCGATATCCACACCGTGGGAGCCGGGGGCGGGTCGATCGCCTATCCGGATCAGGGAGGTGCCCTAAGGGTTGGCCCCTACAGCGCTGGAGCCGACCCTGGGCCGGTCTGTTACGGTCGGGGAGAGCAGATCACCGTTACCGATGCCAACCTGTGGCTGGGGCGGCTGTTGCCTGATTTCTTCCTGGGCGGTCGCCTGCCGCTGCAGGTAGTCGCTACCCGCCAGGCCATGGACCGGTTGGCGGCAGACCTGGGGGTCGCCGCAGTTGAACTGGCTCAGGGAATCATTCGGGTCGCCAACAGCCACATGGCCAAAGCCTTACGCACTGTCAGCCTGGAGCGGGGCTATGATCCCCAGGATTTTGCCCTGTGTTGTTTCGGCGGCGCTGGGGGCTTGCATGTCTGCGAACTGGCCCAGGAACTGGATGTCCGCCGGATTATCGTCCCGGCCCATGCCGGAGTGCTTTCCGCCCTGGGCATGGCGCTGGCCCGGCCCAGTCGGGATTTTTCCAAAACCATTCTGTGGGCCGGAGAGCAGTTGCAAGACGAGTTAATCACCAGGGAATTTCAAAAATTACGGCAAAAGGGATTGGCCGAACTGGCCCAAGATGGCTTTGTGCCCGACCAGATAGAGACGGAGTTTCACCTTGAGGTCCGCTATCAGGGCCAGAGTTATACCTTGGAGGTGCCCTGGGGTGCGGATTTTAGAGAAGCCTTCCACCAGCGTCATCAACAGGCCTTTGGTTACTTTTTTTCCGAGCGGCCCCTGGAGATCACCACCCTGAGACTGCGCTGTCAGGCCGAAACCAGCTTGGCCTCTTGGCCGCTACGACAATCAAGAATCGAGTCTCCAGCCTTACCTTTGCCCAGCCAAACCGAAATCTGGCTTCCCGAAGGCTGGGCCTGGGTGCCGGTCTATTACCGGCCACGACTTTGGTCGGGCTTTGACTTCCGGGGCCCGGCTTTGATTTTGGAGGACTTTGCCACCTTGCTTGTGCTGCCGCAGTTTTCCGGTAAGGTCGATGCTTGGGGGAACATCCATCTGAAACGTTAATTTCGGTTTGACAGCCTGCTAAAAAATTGGTCCAGGCCAGGAAATAGATAAATTTTTTAAACCAGATAATTGTTTAATAATCAAATAGATAAATCGAATCTCAAATATTTAGGGGTTTGCTGTTAAAAATTTTTTACCGATAATTCAGGGGGTTTAAGTAGAGCATATTGTAATATACTGTAAACATTAATAAATATAAAACAAGCGCAACTGGCACATAAAATGCATAATTAATAATTGAACTTGATAAGGTAACCACATCCCCCCCTTAATCAAAGTTCAAATCCTATTTTCTCCTTTCACCCCACTGACCGGATGCCTCCCCCGTCCGGTCAGTTTTTTGGTATTATTTTTTCGCAGTAACTCTGTTGAATGTATCTGCTGATTATTTAACCAGCGATTTTAGAGGGCGCCCCCCTTATCCACTCAAACCGCCGGTTTATCCCCAGAGGGCAGGGAAGGGTCAGGATGGTTTGGGGTGGTGCTGGAGCTCCTTGAGCCGGTTATAACACTCCTCGGCATCCAGCCGTTTTTCCAGGAATTGACTCAGGGTCAACAGGGCCGGATGTTCGGCAAAAAGGCGCTGCAGACCTACCCGGTCCCCGAGATTGGGAAAATTTACTTCGATCTGAAAATTTTCCAGGAGTTGCCGATAAAGCTCATATTGTTCGAGTTCGGCCTGACGCATCTGGGCTTCGACCTGAAATAGAAGCTTGCGCATCCGGCCCAGATAATCTTCTCGCTCCTGAAATTCCCGCCGTTTATGCTCCAAAAGGTGGAGTTGCTGCTGGCGAGCCATTTCGCTGAACTGAATAACTTTGCTCATATAATCCTCAACTCATTTTTTAAGGTAAAAATTATCATGGCGGGTTGCGAATTCAAGCCAAAAGGAGTATTTTTTCGAGAACAAGCAGCCAGTTTCCCGCGAAAGGTAAAATATGATGTTGGATTTTAGCAAACTTAATGGTCTTGTTCCGGCCATTGTGCAAGATTATCAGACCGGCGAGGTCTTGATGTTAGGTTTTATGAATGCCGAAGCCTGGGAGCTTACCCGGACCACCCGCCGGGCCCATTATTACAGCCGGACCCGACAGAAAATTTGGATCAAAGGGGAAACCTCGGGCCACATTCAGTTGGTCAAGGAAATCTATCTGGACTGTGATCACGATTCGCTACTCCTGAAGGTGGAGCAGGTGGGAGGGGCGGCTTGCCATTTGGGATATCGCAGCTGTTTTCATAACCTGGTTGAAGGCCAGAGCTTGCGCCCGGTGGGAACCAAAGTCTTTGACCCCAAGGAGGTTTATAAATGAATAACCTAAAGTTAGGCATTCCCAAGGGTAGTCTGGAAAAGGCTACCCTGGAACTTTTTAATAAATCCGGTTGGAAGATCACCATCAATGGGCGGAGCTATTTTCCGGATGTCGATGATCCCGAGATCAGTTGTTCGATGTGCCGGGCCCAGGAGATGTCCCGCTACGTGGAAAACGGCACCCTGGATTGCGGCCTCACCGGGCGGGACTGGATCATGGAAAATGACTCCCATGTGGTGGTGGTAAGCGATCTGATCTATTCCAAGACCAGCCAGAAACCGGCCCGCTGGGTGCTGGCAGTCCCGGCGGATGCCCCCTATCAGACGCTGGAAGACCTGGCCGGGAAAAAGATTGCCACCGAACTGGTCAATTTCACCCGGCGCTACTTTGCCGAGCGCCAGATTCCGATCAAAGTCGAGTTTTCCTGGGGGGCCACCGAGGCCAAGGTGGCGGCCGGACTGGTAGACGCGGTCGTTGAGGTTACCGAAACCGGCAGTACCATTCGAGCCCATGGCCTCAAAATCATCCACGAACTCTTTCAATCCAACCCGCAACTGATTGCCAATCCCGTGATTTGGGAACAGGATGCCTGGAAACGGGAGAAGATCGAACATATCGCCCTGCTGCTGAAGGGGGCCCTGCACGCCGAAAAGATGGTGGGCCTGAAAATGAATGTCCCGGAACAAAATCTGTCTCAGGTGGTGGCCATGCTCCCCTGCCTCCAGGCCCCGACCATCGCCTCGCTATATGAAACGGACTGGTTTTCAGTCGAAGTGGTAGTGCATCAGGCCGAGGTCCGCAGTCTCATTCCACAATTAATCAAGCATGGCTGCACCGGAATCATCGAATATCCTCTACACAAAGTCATCTGATGCTTTTCCCTTTGATTATTCAAATGCTTGCGCCCCACTGAATAACCACCTGGTTCGGTGGTATCCACCCTTAACAGAGAAGCTGTTGTTAGAATAATTTCGGTGATTATATTAATTATAAATTATCGCGATCCCCAAAAATTTTAGTTGTCCAGAGGGCGCGGCTCAAGCCGCGGCGACCAAACGCCGCCATCTTCGCCGCATGGCGATCCGGGCCTTATTTTTAGGCAGCGGTCACAATCCGCTAGCGGCTTGTTCAGTATCAGCCGTCGGACCAAAGCCCCTTCGATTAAACGCCTTCATCAACAGGACCCCGAGGGCTTAAGCGAACGGCCGCGTCCAGGCCTCCCAAGATGCTTAATTCCGTGTCCCTTACTAGTGTAAGCCCCTCCGCCTGAACGCCTGCGACATCTCCTCCTTTGGGATAATCCCACCTGGCACAAAAAGCAATCTCTCGATTGGGGGTGTTTTGCGCCAGGCAAAATTATTTTTGACAAATGATATAAATCTTGTAACTAACCATCCTTGTAATCTTATGTTTGGCGGGCAATTTCAGATAATCAGGATTATTGGTGGGAAAGACGCAGTAAAGATTTTAATGGAGAGGGACGTCAGTCTTTGCAACTGTCAATTACTTAGACAACTCTTTGAGCCGCTGGCGTACCGGCTCAATATATTGGGCCTCCTGGCTGGGGGCATATTTAAGATAACTTTGGTAGGCCTCAATAGCCTCCGGGCGGCGACCGGCCTGGTCACAGGCCAGGGCCTTGTTAAAGTAGGCCTTGGCATACCGTGGATCCAGCCTAATGGCTTCGTTAAAGTTGGCGATGGCCTGATCCATCTGGCCGTTTTTCACGTAAGCCACCCCGCGGTTAAGATAGGCCTTAGATAACCGTGGGTTTAGTTGAATCGCCTGGTTGTAGTCGGCCAAGGCCCGCTCCGTCTGGCCTTGGGCCCGATAGGCCACTCCCCGGTGGTTGTAAGTGTCGGCATCCTTAGGATTTAGCTTCAGGGCCTGATTGAAATCGACAATAGCCTGGTCGTACTGACCTTTTTTAACATAGGCCACCCCGCGGTTATAGTAGGCCTTGGCATAGGCCGGGTTTTCCTGCTGAGCTTGGGTGAACGCCGCGATGGCCTGATCATATTGGCCCTGGGAGGCATAATCAAGCCCCTGCCTTACATACTCCGTCGCTGATTTCCTGGTCTCAGTGGAGCTTTCCCGGGCCGCGGCCAACTGCTCGGCCAAGGTCGGTTGCGGCTCGGAGTTTTTCCACCACCCGCAGGCCATAAAAAAATTGAGTACGGCTATCAACACCGGGACCCAGAGGCTAATTTTCAAGCTTCTCATAATTTATAAGGATTTTCCCCGTTAGGGCGACCCTGCGGGTCGCCCCTGCTACAGAGATAGGCCTTTTAATTTTATCCGGTCAGTATAATGCCAGCGTAGCCTACGAAGCTGTCACCGGGGCGGATGTCGTAGCTGGTATAATAATCGACCAGCCGGGCCTGGCTGGCTCCCAAGGCCTGGGCTGCGGTTATGGCTGCGGCCACCGCTCCGGCACTGCAGGAGCTTTGATCCCGGGCCGCGGCCTGAAGCACTCCCTCCGCATTCAGGGCCAGGGCCTGGTCGATAAAATGCTTATCATTGACCTCCTTGACCCACTTGACCGCCGCCGCCCCATAGCCTTTGGGAGTCCAGCCATAATTGGGGCCATAATGGGTAAGGTCAGCAGAGCCAAAGGCCAGTAGGCTGAGTTTTAGGTTCTGGGCCACCTCCGCTACTGCCCGGCCCAGTTCAATGGCCTGGTGGGAA
Source organism: Deltaproteobacteria bacterium (assembly GCA_019309545.1). NCBI lineage: Bacteria > Pseudomonadati > Myxococcota > Myxococcia > Deltaproteobacteria bacterium. Next base: position 32,643 of record JAFDGA010000025.1, on the reverse strand, counting down.
TGGGGAGCGCGCAGCGCCAACAATTTGGCCTGGGGAAAAAAGTGTTTGACAAACGGCAGTTGGATCTCAATGGTATTGTCGCCGGGATATTCTTCCTGAAAGCGCAGCCGTTCCCGCAGCGGTTCTAAAAATTCGGTTGCCACCGCTATGGTCCCCAGCGGCGTCTCCCAGCCGTCGTCGCTGACCATCAGGGGGGGAGAGCCGCTGCCTAGGTGGCCGCCAAACACACAGACCACCTGGGGCTGGGTGGCCTGGGAAGCCAGGTAAAAGACCTGGGCCGCCAGTTTGCCGGAGAAGTACCAACCGGCGTGCGGCATGACGCCGCCATAGACCTTGGTTCCAGCCGGAAGGGGTTTGACTCCGGCAATAAAATCTGCGATTTCTTCCTGACAGGTGCGGGCCGAACCCGGATACCAACCCACTGGCAATGTCCGATGACGTACTCCCATAATGCCCTCCTATGAACCGGAACCTTAAATCAAAAGAAAAAGCCGGTGGCCACCGGACGGGTTGCCCCCGGCGGATCAAATCAATCAATGTGGATATGTTTGATCAGAAATTCCTCGATCTTGCCATTGACCTCGAGAAAGATCGGGACATATTCTTCTTCTTTAGGGAAGGCCTTCTTGAATTTTATCCGATAGCTCTCGCCGTGCATGGTAACAATATACTCCGGCATCTGGTCAGCACTGGCCGGACGATGGACCTCGAGCTCTTCGGTGTGGTCAAACACACTGATGAACAGAGTCTGTTTATTGTTCCGGAGCGGACCGATGCCTTCCATCCGGGCCGTAACCTCTTCACCCTTGAGGATCATGCTTAAACCCCGGGGAATGGCCGGGGGCAGGCGGACCGGTACCTGAGGCTCAGGAGCAGCCCGGGCCGGACTTGCCGGTGCGGTAGGAGGCTCTGCCGGACCTTCAACTTTGAGACGGAAAAACCGGCCAGCTTCCTCCGGAAATAAAGAATAGGTGAGGACATCCTCTTCCCGGGCCAGCCCCGGGAGGTGACGCAGGGTTCCTTCCCAGCCCGGCCCGGCCTCGGCCTCGGCCGCGGCCATGGCCCGGCGCCGCAACTCGTCGTTGGCCGGGGTGTAAAGCCGACCATAACGCCCTTGCACCAGGTCCCGCATGCCGGGGGTAATGGTTTCATACCGGTGCCGGGAAAAGATATTTTCCACCGTCTGTTCGCCGACGATTTCCAGAATCCGGCCCTTGAGCGGCGGGAAGCCCAAATCTTCCCAGACCTTTTTGGCCTCTTTGAAGGCCACTTGCTGGCGATCCCGGGCCTTCCGGCGGATTAATTCCTCCCGGATAAACTCTTTTAGAGGTCCGGGCAGATACCCCCCGGCCAGATGATCCACTGATCTTTTCAAGGGAGGGTCCTGGTAGTTATAATTCCGCTTCAAGGCTCTGATGTATTGAGAAATCTCGCTCAGGACATCCACGTCCAGATGCGGATCGTAAAGCGTGCCCCCCAGGGAAAACACCAGGGATTCTACCGCTGGCGGTCCATAGGGCCAAGTGAGGGCTGACAGGGTGGTATCGACCATCTCCGCCCCGGTCCGGATACCCTCCTGGTAGGAGGTCAGGGCTGTCTGGTGGTTGTCGTGCAGATGCAAGCGCAGCGGTTGGCTGAAGTATTTCCGAAAGGAGGCCACCAGGCTGGCCACCTGGTGGGGTGTCATGACCCCAAAGGAATCATTGATGCAAATAGCATCCGCTCCCAGGCGGAGCAGTTCCCCGGCCAGCCGGATATAGTCGTCTAATTTGATATGGGGATTAAGTGAGAATAACAGGGTGGCCTCGACCTGCTTGCGCAGCTCCTTGCCGACCGCAATAGTCAACTTCATATTCTGCACATCGTTCAAGGAATCGTAAATCCGGAAGATGTCAATCCCCAGGGCCGCGGCTTTGCTCATGAATTTGCGCACTACCTCTTTATGGTAGGGCTTGAAGCCCACCAGCATCTGACCCCGGACAATCATCTGCAACGGGGTATGGTGAACCGCCCGCCGCAGCTTCTTCAAGCGCTCCCAGGGGTCTTCTTTAAGAGCAGTGATGGCGGCATAAAAAGTGGTGCCGCCCCAACAATCAATAGAATAGAACCGGGCCCGGTCCAGCAGTTCGCCTAGGCGGACCAGTTCTTCCATATGGATATATTTGAGGACAAAATCCTCGATGCCGTCACGCAGAGTGACGTCCGAGACCTTGACCGGCATAAACATAGGTTTTAGCTTTTCTCCGAGTAAAAGGAATTCAATTCAAAAAATAAGGCAGCCGCGGCGATATAAAAAATGTCCCAGGGTTCCTTGACATCCTCATAGCTCAAGGCCTGGATCTTTTTCTCCATGTATTCGGTGGTAAACTGGCCGCTGCGGAATTCTTCATCTTGCAGTAATTTTTTATAAAGCGGGATCGTCGTTTTGATCCCCCGGATGAGATATTCATCCAAGGCCCGTTGCATCCGCTGCACCGCTTCCTCCCAGGTGAGCCCCCAGGCGCAGAGCTTGGAAATCATCGGGTCAAAATAGGGCGGCACCTCATATCCACCAAAGATACAGCCATCAATGCGGATGCCGAACCCGCCGGGGGATTGGTATTTGGTAATTTTACCCGGCGAGGGGAAGAAGTTGTTGCGCGGGTCCTCAGCATTGATCCGACACTCGATAGCATGGCCGCGCAGGGTCACCTCTTCCTGGGTCAGTTGCAAAGGCTCCCCGGCCGCCAGCCTAATTTGTTCTTTAACAATGTCGATTCCCGTTATCAGTTCGGTAATGGTGTGTTCGACCTGGATGCGAGTATTGACCTCTAGGAAATAATAATTGAGCCGCCGATCGACCAAAAACTCCACCGTGCCCACCGAATGGTAACCGATCTGGCGGGCGGCGCGCTTGGCCACCTCTCCCATTTCCGTCCGTTTTTGCGGGGTCAGGACCAGGGAGGGTGCAATTTCAATCAACTTCTGGTGCCGCCGCTGGATGGAACAGTCCCGTTCCCCCAGGTGGACGATCCGGCCATATCTATCCGCCATCAACTGGATTTCAATGTGTTTGGGTTCAGAGATGAATTTTTCCAGATAAACTGTGGCATCGCCAAAGGTCTTTTGGGCTTCGGTGCGGGCCGAGTTCAGATTCCGGAGCAGTTCCCCATCATTGTAAACCAGACGCATGCCGCGGCCCCCGCCCCCGGCCTTGGCCTTGATTAATAGTGGATAGCCGATCCGGGCAGCCCAGTAAGTGGCCTCGCCCTCGGTATTGATAGCCGGGGAGCCGGGAATGATCGGTACCCCCGCCGCCTCCATGATCTCCCGGGCCTTAGTTTTGCTGCCCATGGCCCGAATAGCCGGGGCCGGCGGGCCGATAAAGGTAAGGCCGTTATCCTCGCAGGCATGGGCAAAATGCCAGTTTTCGGCAATAAAGCCATAGCCTGGATGGACGGCGTCGGCTCCGGCCCATTTGGCCACCCGGATGATCTGGTCGTAATCCAGATAGCCGGCAATCGGCCCCGGGGTCACCAGGATAGACTGATCGGCCTTCTGAATATGCAGGGCGTTGGCATCCTGCTCGGTAAATATGGCCACCGTGGGGATACCTAACTCTTTACAGGCCCGAATGACCCGAATAGCGATCTCCCCCCGGTTGGCGACCAGAACTTTATTAAACATTTATAGAACTTGCTCGCTTAGCCTAAAAGTATGCAAAACTACTGGTTTTTCTTTGATTTTAATATATTTCCCGAGGGGTTGTCAAGGTATATGCTGGACCCGTAGGACGGCTCCGGGGGCCATTAACATTCCCTGGCCGCGATGCCGGATATCGCTCAAAAGTTTTTGAGGCGAAGCAGGATGAGCAAACTGATGGTGGTTTATGACCTGACGGCGGACTTTTAAGGAACTGGCAATGACCAGATGTGATTAGGGATGTTAAAGTATATGATCTTTTATCCACAGAGACACAAAGATAAGTTTGGCCCCCATTTATTCTTTTTAACCTTTGGTTCTCTGTGCCTCTGTGATTCTGGAAAGTTACCAGTATTAGCCACACCAGAGGGAGATAAGCGCCAGCGTCCTGTATCGCCTACGCTATCCCAGCCCTTCGACGGCGGTGGTTTTAGTACTGATGATCGCCATGAAATCGTAATCTTTACACATAAAAGGATATTCCCCGCGCTACCGTCAAGGTTGCTTGACTATTCTGCGACGGGATAAAGATTTCGTGGTTGGTATAGTTCCTGATGATGCCGACATATTGGCGAACTTTTTTATGGGCCATTGTTTGAGGCTCTGGGATGGGGAGATCTTGCATTCTGGGTAGGGCACCCAAGTCAACATTCATGGGGTCTTCAAACACCAACGACGATGGTTTGCCTTGGCTAACGGGTTGATATCCTCGTTGGTCGGTAGCACATGCAAAGATTAATGCCATTAATGGCAATACAAGTATAATTTTTGAGGTCTTGCACATGACTGCACTCCCTGCAAATGTAGCTGATTTTTTAATCAACGGGCTCGTAGCCAAATGCTGGTGGCAAACTCTCTTGACGAGGAGTTTGTTTGTAGCCCATTTTTGCTTTGGCTGGTTTGGTCTCAAATTCATATCCAACTATGTCACCGTAGCGGTTGTACTCTATGCGTTTTAACTTTTTACTGTAGTTTATCATGGTAATTGCTCTAGCAAATTGTACCGGGTCGCTGTATCCCTGTCGGTCTCGCCATGGCCAGTAGGACACAATATCACCAGCATACCCACCTAAAAACCAAAAGCCCCAGCTTCCCAGTTGCCCGAAACGATCATCCTTGTAGTAACCTGTGGCATAACCATCGGTATTATCCGTATCAATACGGACAGAATGATCAACAGTTGCGCATCCACAAAAACAAAAGCTTACCAACACAATTAAGCCAATTGCCATCGTATGTCTCATTTTGCAGCCCTCCCTGCTCTTTAAATAGAAGCTTTTTAGGGGATGTCAACAATATTTTTTAAATAATTTCCTAAACCTGTCTTAAATTCAATTGTAGCCCTGGTTGTTGGCCGTAATCTAACCATTCTCAGGCATCTCTACTGGTTCTCCTGTCAATGCTGCTACTTCTTCCAGCAGGACTCTGAGCAGGTCGGCCTCCGGGACCTGGCGGACCAGTTCGCCGTGTTTGAACAGGGCGCCGACCCCTTTGCCCCCGGCAATGCCGACATCGGCCTCCCGGGCCTCGCCCGGACCATTGACCACACAGCCCATAATCGCTACCTTAAGCGGCTGTTTTATAGACCTCAATCGCTGTTCCGCGGCTTCGGCCAGACTGAACAGATCAATCTGACAGCGGCCGCAGGTGGGGCAGGAGATCAGTTCGACGCCCCGATTCCTGAGATGCAAGGCGCGCAAAATCTCATAGGCTACCCGCACCTCTTCCACCGGGTCGCGGGTCAATGACACCCGGATGGTGTCGCCAATCCCTTGTACCAGGAGCATGCCGATACCCAGGGCCGATTTCACCGTACCGGCAATCAGGCCGCCGGCCTCGGTGACCCCCAGATGCAGGGGGTAATCTACCAGCCGGCCCAGCTCCTGATAAGCCGCGACATTAATCAATACATCGGAAGATTTGAGAGAAATCTTGAAGTTGTCAAAGCCCCAATCCTCAAACAGGTGCACCCACCTAAGGGCGCTCTCGACCAGGGCCGGGGCGGTGGGCCCGCCATGCTGGGCCAGGAGATCAGCCTCCAGGGAACCGGAGTTGACTCCCAAGCGCAAGGGCCGTCCCAGTTCCTGGCAGGCCGCCACCACCGGCCGGGTTTTGTCAGGGCCGCCCAGATTGCCGGGGTTGATCCGCACCGCGTCGGCGCCGTGCTCCAGGGCTGCCAGGGCCAGCCGATGATTGAAATGAATATCAGCGATGAGGGGGACCGGACTGGCCGCCCGGATTTCCTTAAAGGCCTGAACTGCCTCATGGTTAGGGATGGCCAGGCGCACCACCTCGCAGCCGGCCGCGGCCAGACGCTCAATCTGGCTTAAGGTAGTGTCCACCTGACAGGTATCGGTGTTGGTCATGGACTGCACCACCACCGGGGCCCCACCGCCGATCTGGACGCCGCCGACCGAAATGGCTTTAGTATGCCGCCGATGTCTGGTTATCACATATCTATCTTCCATGGTTTAGGGCAACCCAAAGCAACTTCTTGGCTCAGGCAGCTGGCCGGTGCCTTGGAACCGGCTGGAAGCCTGTACCAGGGTTTTTTAACATTGGGTAATCTATTTGCAAAAATTAATCAAATCCAGCCTCTGAGGAACAGATTTAGCCATCTGGCTTTAAGCGGGCAGGACGCTCCCTTCAAAGGCCTGGTACTCCAACAGGTCTTCAATTCCGCAATCGAAATATTGACAGAGGCAATCAAGATGCTCCCGGCGGATTTGGTGCCATTGGTTCTCGGCCAAGCGGATCAGAACGTCTTTAGTGATCTCGGTTTCCCTGGCTAGCCGCCCAAAATCCAAAATCTGATTTTTTTCCATCAGTTCGTTGAGCTTACAGATTATCATACTTCCCTCCTCTGGATTTTCCAAGGTCGGGGGGACCCGGCGGGGCGCCCCTAAGCGGAGGATAACTACTAGAGACGCTGGTTTTTACCGGAACTGATAACTAACCTCTGGCTACTTACCCTTCCTCTGTCCTGGTCACCTTTATTTTACTGATTTCCTGACACCCGTCAACCTAACAACATGGCGGCCAGGAAGCGAAAGATCGGCATAATAATGAAGTTCAACACCCCGGTATAGAGCAGGATCAGGATGATCACAAACCCCACCGGTTCCAGTTGAGCATAATAGCGGTCCAGAGGACGGGGCAACAGATGCAGGAGCACATGGGAACCGTCCAGCGGCGGGATGGGGATAAGATTGAATAGAGCCAGGAAGATATTGATAATACAGCCATAATAGCACAGACGGACCAGCCCCGGATTATCCCCGGCGAATCGCAAAACCACCGCAAAGATTACCGCCAACAACAGATTACTGAGCGGCCCGGCAACACTAACGGTAATTTCTCCCTGGCGATAATTACGATAATTTAAGGGATTGACCGGCACTGGTTTGGCCCAGCCGAACAGGATGCCGGCATGGCTGAGCAGCAGGATGGCCGGGACCAGGATAGTGCCGATCGGATCAATGTGGACCAGAGGATTGAAACTCAAGCGGCCATAATTTTTGGCAGTGGGGTCGCCGTTGAGCAGGGCGATATAGCCATGGGCCACTTCGTGGACGATAACCGAAAAAAATAACACCACCACCATCAAGGCAATGTCGATGGCGGTTCTCATCTGCAGCATGGATGTTTAGACCTGTTCCACCAGGGCTTGCCCGGCCTGCTTCAACTTCTCTAAACCCTCGAGACTGTGGGCTTCGAGATAGAGGCGCACCACCGGTTCGGTCCCCGAGGGCCGCAGGCACAGCCAGCTGCCGTCCTCTAGGATATACTTATGGCCGTCGATGGTAATATGCTGGGTGACGGCCAGACCGGCAATCCGCTCAGGGGGGGTGGTAAGGCGGGCCAGTAGGCGCTGCTTAACTTCCTCTGCTAAACGGAGATTGATGCGCCGAGTGTAGACCGGCCCTACCCGGGCAAATAATTCGTCCCGCAACTGGGGAAGATCCTTGCCTTTCCGGGCCACCATTTCGGCGACCAGCAGGTCGGCCAGGATGCCGTCTTTTTCCGGCAAGTGGCCTTTCATGGAGAAGCCCTCGCTTTCTTCGGCGACCATGGTAACCTTATTTTTGAGGATAAAATCTCCCAGATATTTGAAACCTACCGGAGTTTCATAAACCGGCAGGCCATGGTAGGCGGCGACCCGATCAATGAGGTGGGTGGTGGAGACGCTGCGCGCCACGCCATCCTTCCACCCCCGGGTCTCCACCAGATAATCCAGCAACAGCGCCAGGATCTCGTTAGCTTCATGATAATCTCCCTGGTCGTCAATGACCCCGAAACGGTCGGCATCGCCGTCCACCGCCAGCCCCAGATTAGCGCTGCTGGTCTTTACCCTGTCCTGCAACTCGGCCAAGATCTCGGCCGAAGGCTCCGGCTGCTGTCCGCCAAAATAAGGGTCCCGCCAGTCGTGCAGGGTCTCAACGGTCACCCCGGCTTCCTGAAGAAAGCGATCCAGATAGCCCCGGCCGGTTCCATAAAGCGTATCGACCACCACCTTGAGACCGGCCCGTTTAAGAATGCTGGTATCCACTTTGGCGGCCAGGTCGCGTAAATAATCATCCCGCGGGTCAATATCGGTCACCAAAGCCTGGCGTCGGGCCTCAGACAGGGGCAACATCTTGATATCTTTATGGCTTACTTCCTGGATGATGGCTTCGATGGCATTGGTCACCGGGTTAGGGGCCGGCCCGCCCCAGGCCGGAGAAAACTTGAGGCCGTTGTAAGGATAGGGATTATGGCTGGCGGTGAAATTGATCCCGCCATCCCGCTGGTCATGGACAATGGCGAAGGTTACCACCGGGGTCGGCGCATCCCGGGTGGTCAGATAGCTGGCCATGCCATTGCCGGCGATAATTTCGGCCGCCGCGGCAGCAAAACTTTCGGATAAAAAGCGAGTATCGTGGCTGATAATCAGCCCCCGGGCTCCCAACCCTTCTTTCCGCAAGTAATTGGCGATCGCTTGACAGACCAGACGGACATTGTCAAAGGTAAAATCCTCAGCCAGAAGTCCGCGCCAGCCCGAAGTTCCAAATTTAATTGCGGTCATGATTCCTCCCTTGCCAACCGGTCGATTAACTTATCGTCGTGGCTTCATAAATTCAAACCCGATAATCTATAATTGCCGAAAAAACCTCCTCACCGTTCAGCCAGCGGTCCATCAGGTTGTCCAGATCATTGTGAAGCAGAACATTAACGGCCTGGGCCAGATCCATATAACCGGACTCCAAGCCCAGGGTCTTGGTCCCCTGCAAGAGTCCGGTATGGATGGCCACCGATATTTTCTGCCGGTGGATATAACCACCAATGCCAGCCAATGGGTCTCCGGTCTCCAATCCGATTTTACATTGTTCGGCCCGGCTCGAGCTCCAGGCCCGACAGCCCAGAGGCCGTACTTCATAGAGAGAGCAGCGGTTATTTTGTAAAAATATGCATGGCAATTGCGGTCTGGCGTGAACTATGGCCTCCAGATCCTTGCCGTCAACAACCTGGATGTTCTTCTGCGCCTTGACCGCCAGAGCCTGCTGATCATGGTCAGTAAATTTTCTTTGCAGGTAATCCCCGATCTGAAAGGCCTCGGGGGGAGTTATTAATATCTGATGATAACAACAGAAGCTGCAGCCTGCTTTACAGGCCACGGGTTGGAGGAGTTCTCCGAGTTCTTGTTCTACCCGCGAGATAATCTGACCCGCAAACCGGTGAGCCTGGGAGGCCAACTCCAGAACTTTAGCCCTGGTCTGGCCGTCCCTCAGCATTTCCAATACGGTCTTTTTTTCGACCTCCCGGAAATCAGCCTGAAGATTAATTTCCGGCTGGCAACCCCAAGACTCGCCGTCCTCAGGATGGGTCAACTCTGCTTGTCCTTATATTGCTAAGGTTAATTACCATCTGCGTCTCAAGGAAAGGTGAAGACCCTGGCTCAAGTGCCGAGGTCGAATGAGGCCAGATATTTTTCCTGTTCCGGGGTCAGGGTGTCGATTTCAATACCCATGGCCACCAGTTTAAGCCTGGCGATCTCTTTATCGATTTCCACCGGCACCGAATAAACCTTCTTTTCCAATTTTTGGTGATTTTTAAAGATGAATTCCGCGGAGAGGGCCTGATTGGCAAAGCTCATATCCATCACCGTCGAGGGATGACCTTCGGCGGCCGCCAGATTGACCAGGCGGCCTTCGCCCAGGACATTGACCCGCTTGCCATTGGTCAGAGTATATTCATCGACAAAATCACGGATGCGCCGCACGCCGGTGGAGATGGCCTTTAGACTGCCCAGATCCAGCTCCACATTAAAGTGCCCGGAATTACAAACAATAGCACCATCCTTCATGCTCAGATAATGTTCCTGGCGGATGACATTAATGTCCCCGGTCAGGGTACAAAAAATATCTCCGACCGACGCGGCCGCGGCGATCGGCAAGACCTGGTAGCCATCCATCACCGCTTCCAGGGCCCGCAAGGGTTCGACTTCAGTGATAATCACCCGGGCCCCCATGCCGCGGGCCCGCATCGCCACCCCGCGGCCACACCAGCCATAGCCCGAGACCACAAAGACGCTGCCTGACATCAGCCGGTTGGTGGCCCTTAGGATGCCATCGATGGTGCTCTGGCCGGTGCCATAGCGATTGTCAAACATGAATTTGCTCTGGGCATCATTAACCGCAATCATTGGGTAGGCCAGCACCCCCTGTTGCGCCATGGCCTTCAGGCGAATCACCCCGGTAGTGGTCTCTTCCGTGCCCCCTAAAATATCGGTGAGGAGTTCTTTACGCTTGCTGTGGGCGGTAAATACCAGGTCAGCCCCATCGTCCATGGTGATCATCGGTTTAAGATCCAGGGTGGCATGAATATGCTTATAATAGGTGTCCCCGTCTTCGCCTTTAATGGCGAAGACGGGGACTTCTTCAAATTTGGCCAAATAAGCGGCCACATCATCTTGGGTGCTCAAGGGATTGGAAGCGCACAGCCGCAACTGGGCACCGCCCGCCTTCAGGGTCGACATCAGCACCGCCGTCTCAGTGGTGACATGCAAACAGGCGGCCAGGCGCAGACCTTGCAATGGTTTTTCCGCCTTAAACCGCTCGCCAATCGCACTGAGCACTGGCATATCCTGGCGGGCCCATTCGACTCGCAGCTTACCCTTCTCGGCCAGGGATAGGTCTTTGATATCATATTCCATTATTTATACCTCAGAATTTTCAAAGTGATTTCATAAAAATGGCAGGGTATGCGGTCGCCCTGCCCCGCCGGAATCGAGAATCGTCTCCAACTCACAGACCGGCTTTTTCTTTTAACAACTCCACCCGGTTGGTCTGTTCCCAGGTAAAATCTGTGTCCGCCCGGCCAAAGTGTCCGTAACAGGCGGTTTTCTTGAAAATCGGGCGCTGCATATTGAGGTAGCTGATCATGGCCGCAGGCTTAAAGTTGAAGGTGCTTTTGATAATCTCCAGCAGTTGAGAGTCCGGGATAGTCCCTGTGCCATAGGTATAGACCATTATGGAAAGCGGATCGGGAAGGCCGATGGAATAAGCCACCTGCACTTCGCAGCGTTTAGCCAAGCCAGCGGCGACGATATTTTTGGCCACATGGCGAAGCATGTAGGAGGAGGTGCGATCGACTTTGGAGGGGTCTTTGCCAGAAAATGCGCCCCCGCCATGATATCCGGCGCCGCCATAGGTGTCGACAATGATCTTGCGGCCGGTCATACCACAGTCTCCCAGGGGGCCGCCGACCACAAAACGGCCGGTGGTGTTGACCAAAAACTTGGTACCGGCGTGCAGCAGATGCGCCGGGATGGCCTTTTTGATGACCTCCTCGATGATACTTTCTTCAATCTGCTTACGGGTAACTTCGGGAGTGTGTTGCGCCGCCACTACGACGGTGTGGATGGACTTGGGGGTGCCGTTTTCATAAGTGACGGTCACCTGGGTCTTGCCATCCGGTCGCAAAAAGGGCAGTATTTCCGACTTGCGCACATAGGCCAGACGTTCGGCCAAGCGATGGGCATACCAGATGGGCATCGGCATCAATTCCTCAGTCTCATCACAGGCATAGCCAAACATCAGGCCCTGATCACCAGCGCCTTGCTCTGGAAATAAACCGCGGCCATCAACACCCATGGCAATATCCGGGGATTGTTTGTCAATGGAAGTAATAACCGCGCAGGTTTCCCAATCAAATCCCATAGAGGAATCGTTGTAGCCGATCTCTTTGATGGTTTCCCGGACAATACCGGGCATATCGACCACTGCCGTAGTAGTAATCTCGCCAGCGATAAAGGCCATACCAGTGGTAACCAGAGTTTCAGCCGCAACTCGGGCATATTTATCTTGGGCAATGATCGCGTCTAAAATCGCATCCGAAATCTGATCAGCGACTTTATCAGGATGTCCTTCGGCAACCGATTCGGAAGTAAAAAGAAAATCTGAAATCGCCATGCATTGTGCTCCTTGTCTACAAATTAACCCCTGCATAAATGGGGTTGAGCAGCAAAATTTTTAAATTATAACAGAAAAATCATTAAAAAGACAAGGATTTTTTGGGGAAAGGCATTCTGGCCTGATTTTGCGCGTCTACCAGGATGATCAGGGGTTGGTATTGCTGCAATTCGGCCTCGCTATAAGTAGCATAAGTGGTGATGATAATCAGGTCCCCGGGCGCACCTTTACGGGCCGCGGCGCCATTCAGGCAAATGACGCCGCTGCCCGCCTCCCCCTCCAGGGCATAAGTCTGAAAACGTTCGCCGTTGGAAATGTTATAGACGTGGACCATTTCATAAGGCAGGATATTGGCCAGTTGCATCAGGCGGCAATCAATGGTCAGAGACCCTTCATAATGCAGATCGGACATGGTAACTGTCGCCCGGTGAATTTTTGATTTGAGCATGGTGCGCATCATGATCTGGATTCCTCTAGTAAAAAATTATCAATCAATCTCGTCCGCCCGATCCGCACGGCCATGGCCAAACGAGCGGCACCTTGGATAATATCGACCTCAGCAAGGGTGGATGGCTCTACCAGAGAAACGTAATCAACAACTGTCCCGGGGCTATGATTGAGCATTTGCGAGACGGTAGCCATCAGCCGGTCCCGCCTGACCTCCCCGTTGGCCACCAATTCTTGGGCACCCCGCCCGGCTTTATAAAGGCAAAGAGCTGACTGCCGTTCCTCCAGAGTCAAATAACGGTTGCGGGAACTCATGGCCAACCCGTCTGGTTCCCGGACGATGGGGCGGCCTACGACTGCCAGGGGCAGATTAAGATCGACTACCATCCGCTGAATAGTGACCAGTTGCTGGTAGTCCTTTTCGCCAAAAACCGCGATGTGGGGCTGCACCAGGTTGAATAACTTGAGCACCACGGTGGTAACCCCCCGGAAATGCGTGGGCCGAAAGGCGCCACACAGCCCTTGGGTGAGCTGTTCCACCGTCACATAAGTTTGATAACCAGGAGGGTACATCGATTGTGGTTCCGGGGCAAAAAGTACATCCACTCCCACCTGCCGGGCCAATTCGCAGTCCCGAGCTTCGTCCCGGGGATATTGCTCCAGATCCTCATTGGGGCCGAACTGGGTGGGATTGACAAACAGGCTGACCACCAGCCGGTCGCCAACCGTACGACCATACTCCATCAGGCTCAGATGTCCTTGATGAAAAAAGCCCATGGTCGGTACCAGCACAATCCGTTGCCCGGCCGTCCGCCATTTTAGGGCCTGATCTTGCATGTCCTGAGGACTTCGGATGATTTCCACAACCTGCCCTAACCCGCAAAAAAAAACTCCAGACCGAGTCGCTGGAGTAAACACCCCACTTTTATCAGGCGAGTCTCGGTCCATCAACTTGGATCCAAGCTCCGGGTCAGATAATAAACCCTTCAGCTAATTTTTAACATATAGGTAATAAAAATGTCAAGGCATAGGATATTTTAGTAATATTCGTTTCGATCAATCCAATGCCTTTCAGAATGACATATTCGCTTTTTTAAAAGTTGCCCCAGATTACCTTTTTTTTCACTGCTCGCTGTTCAAGCAACTCCAGGGCGCTGGTACGGATGCCCTCGGCATCGAGGCCATATTTGCGGCGCAGGATTTTCGGGCTGCCATGTTCCACAAAGGCATCGGGGAGGGCCAGGCGTTTGACCGGAATGCCATACAGGCCGTGCTCGGCAAACAGTTCCAGGACCGCGCTGCCAAACCCGCCCATGGCCACATTTTCTTCCACGGTCAGCACCCGCCCATGACGGGCTGCCAGGCTGAGCAACTGGGCTTGGTCCAGGGGTTTGACAAATCTGACATTGACCACGGTGGCGGAAAAATTCCGCTTTTGGAGTTCCTGGGCGGCACTAAGCGAGGGATAAACGCAAGCTCCCAGGGCCAGGATGAGCAGGTCCTCGCCCTCCACCAGCACCTCGGCTTGGCCAAGAGGAATTTTATGCAAGGTCGGCGACAGTGACACTCCCACACCGCTGCCGCGGGGATAACGCATGGCAATGGGCCCCTGATGATTGAGCGCGGTGTAGAGCAAATGCCGCAGTTCATCCTCATCCTTGGGGGCCATGACCGCCATATTGGGCAGGTGTCTCAGATAGGACAGATCAAACAGCCCCTGGTGGGTTTCGCCGTCTTCGCCGACCACGCCGCTCCGATCCAGGGCAAAAACCACCGGCAGGTTCTGGAGACAGACATCGTGGAGCAGTTGGTCGTAGGCCCGCTGCAGAAAAGTCGAGTAAATCGCCACCACCGGCCGCAGGCCTTCAACAGCCAGACCCGCGGCAAAGGTGACCGCGTGCTGCTCACAGATGCCGACGTCAAAAAAGCGGTCGGGATAGTGGAGGCGGAAGTTGACCAGACCGGTACCTTCCGGCATGGCCGCGGTAATAGCTACAAGGCGCTTATCTTCGGCAGCCAGTTTCACCAGGGTATCACCAAAAACCTCGGTATAGGACGGGACCTGATCGACGCTTTTCTTGGGTTCGCCGGTCTCCAGATCAAAGCAGCCCAGGCCATGGAAGCCGGTCGGATCGCACTCGGACGGTTTATAACCCTTGCCCTTGGTAGTCAGCACGTGGACTAGCACCGGTCCATTCAAGTTTTTGACATTATTGAGAGTTTCGATCAGGTGGTCTAGCCGGTGGCCCTGAACCGGACCCAGATAAGTAAATTTTAGCGCCTCGAAGAACATGCCCGGAGTCAGAAAGGACTTGAGAGATTCCTCGCTCTTACGGGCCAAGGCTACCAAATCTTCACCGATACCGGGGACAGAGCGCAGAAAACTCTCGATCTGTTTTTTCATATATACCATTATTTTCCCGGTCAGCTTGCGGCTCAGATAGGAGGACAAGGCCCCGACATTAGGGGAAATTGACATCTCATTGTCATTTAAGATGACAATCAGATTCTTATTAAGGTCGCCGGCGTTGTTGAGGCCCTCAAAGGCCAGTCCAGCGGTCATGGCGCCGTCGCCGATCACCGCCACTACCCGCCGCCGCTCTTGCTTTAGACACTTGGCGGTGGCGACGCCCAGCGCCGCCGAGATCGAAGTGGAGCTGTGGCCGGTATCAAAGGTATCGTAGGGGCTTTCGGCCCGTTTGGGGAAGCCGCTGATCCCGCCGAATTGACGCAGGGTGCGAAATCTAGATTTACGGCCAGTGAGGAGTTTATGAGCATAGGCCTGGTGCCCGACATCCCAGATAATTTTGTCCCGAGGGGTGTCAAAAACGTAATGCAGGGCAAGGGTAAGTTCAATGACCCCCAAATTAGGAGCCAGGTGTCCCCCGGTCTTGGAAACGGTGTCAATGATTTGCGCCCGCAGCTCCTCCGCCAGTTGGGGCAACTGTTCCAGGGATAGCTTTTTGAGATCCTGGGGACTACGGATAGTATCCAGAAGACGCGTATTTCGGCCTGTTGCACGCGTTGGAAATTTACTCGTGAGGTGTTCGGAATTATCCATATTATTCTCCCCCTTAATTACGCCGCTGCAACAGATAACGCACCAGTTCCCGGAGTGGCTCGGCCTGGGGGCCAAAAGGAGACAACTCCATTTCGGCCTGGCTTACCAGCTCCCGGGCCTGGGCCTTGGCGTTCTCCACTCCCAGAACGCCTGGATAAGTAGCTTTTTGCCGGAGCAGGTCCATCCCTGTAGCTTTTCCCATTTCGGCTGCCTGGCCTTCCACATCCAGCAGATCATCAGTGATCTGGAAGACCAGACCGAATTTTTGGCCATAGCGGGTGAGACGCTCAACCGCCTCTGGAGTACCTCCGCCTAACAAGGCTCCGGCCCGGACCGCGGCGGTAAGTAAGGCCCCGGTTTTGAGATTATGAATGGCCTCCACCTGGGGCAGGTCTAGATTTTGGCCCTCGGCCAGCAGATCGGCCATTTGACCTCCCACCATCCCCCGATAGCTGGCGGCCTGGGCGATCAGATTGATTACTTCCAAACATACAGCTTCACGGCCAACAAAGGTGTCGGCGATGCGGCTCATGGTCACAAAGGCCTCGGTAAGCAAGCCATCCCCGGCCAGAATGGCAGTGGCTTCGTCGAACTGCTTGTGGCAGGTAGGCTGGCCCCGGCGTAGATCATCGTCATCCATGGCCGGCAGATCATCATGGATCAGGGAATAGGTATGAATCATCTCCAGGGCGCAGGCCACCGGCAATGCATCCAGAGCGTTGCCGCCCACGGCTTCGGCCGCGGCCAGACACAGGATCGGCCTGAGCCTTTTACCCCTGGCCATCAGGCTGTAGCGCATTGCCTGAACAATCCTGGCCCCGCCCCCCTTGATCTCGGGCAGACAGGCATCCAGGGTCTGGTCAATCAGGCTCTTGCGCTCGGCCAGATAACTCTTTAGATTCATCCAGCCTCCGGGTCAGCGCTCCAGATCTTCTTCAGAGACGTTAAATGGCCGGGTAATCAAACGTCCCTCTTCATCCTGGAGTAAAATTTCGACTTTTTTCTCCACTTCATCTAACTTTTTAGTGCAGAACCGGACCAGCCGCATGCCCTCTTCAAAGGTCTGAAGGGCCTGTTCCAAAGGCAGATCACCGCGCTCCAGTTGTTGGATAAGGTTTTCCAGCCTTTTTAAGGCCTTTTCGAAGTTTTCGCTCTTCACCCTTTTTCGGCTTTCGGCGGTCATCGGTTTAATTCATTGATTTCTTGAATTTCGCAGTCCATGCTGCCCCGAGCGACCCGGACCCGCAGGGAGGCCCCGACCTGCACCTGCTGCACATCCCGGACGACTTCCTGCGTCGGCAAGATTGTGGCCACCGCATAGCCGCGCTCTAAAATGGCCTGGGGGTTTAAGGTCTGCAGCCGCTCCTGGTAATGCTGGAGTTGCCGCCGCTGGTCAGTAAGCTGCTGCCGCAACCAAAGGCGCAGCTGGGCCTGCCTCTGCTCCAGGAGTTGTCGGCCCGCGTCGGCGGCCCGCCGGGGACTCATCAACCGCAGCCCGGCCTGAGCCAATTGCAGCCGGTGTTTATATCCCTGAAGCTGCCCTTGCCAGGCCCGCTGTAGTTGCTCCAGCCGGTCATCGACCCGCAGACGCAGATCCGCCAGCCGCCGCCGTGGATCAAGAAGCCGCTGGCTCAGGTGGAAAAGCCGTTCCCGGCGCACCTGAATCAAAGTTTGGATCCGGCGCTTAAGAGCCGCGCTAAGGCGTTGCAAGTTGAGATCTAATTCTTCCTTGCGCTGCACTACCAGTTCAGCCGCGGCCGAGGGTGTGGGGGCGCGAACATCGGCGACGAAATCGGCGATGGTAAAATCGATCTCATGGCCAATGGCAGAGAGCACCGGAATCCGGGAGCGGAAAATGGCCCGAGCCACCGCCTCTTCATTAAAGGGCCACAGATCTTCCAGCGAGCCGCCGCCCCGGGCCAACACCAGGACGTCGATATCAGGCAGGGTGTTTAGCTTATCCAGGGCCTGGACGATTTCTGCGGCTGCCTCTGATCCTTGCACCTTGACCGGATAAATCATCACCTCGATGGAGGGAAAGCGGCGGTTCAAAACCTGTAAAAAATCCCGGATGGCCGCTCCGGTGGGAGAAGTGACCACGGCCAGACGTTGCGGCAAGAAGGGCAAAGGCTTTTTATGGGCCGAATCGAACAACCCCTCTTTATCCAGGCGCAGTTTCAGTTCCTCAAAGGCCTGGGCCAAGGCTCCCACTCCCAAGGGCTCCAGATAATCCACCAATAACTGGTATTCGCCCCGTGGTTCATAGACGCTGATTCGGCCCCGACAGACGACCTTGAGGCCTTCGCAAGGTTTATGGCGCAAAAATTGGTGGTTACCCCGGAATAAAACCGCCCGTAATTGGCTGGCCTCATCCTTAAGGGTAAAATAACAGTGACCGGAAAGAGGTAGTCGCAGATTGGAGATCTCGCCGCTGACCCAGACCAGAGGGAAGTCATTTTCCAGCCGGGTTTTGATCTGTCGGGTCAAATCACTGACCGTATAAATACGGGGATATTGTTCAGCCATATTAGGAATTATGGTTATAATAATAAAACTACCATACCACAGCAAGTGATTATCGGCAATGAATTTTCCCAACCGACTGGACCATCAACGGAAATGACCGGAAAACCGCCGGAAATAAACTTGCACTTTCTGGGACGCTATGTTAGTATTAAATAGAAGCAATGATAAGGAGTAAGACCATGTTTGAAACAGGGGATCTTGCCGTATATCCGGCACATGGGGTGGGGGTGATAGAATCAATCGAAGATAAAGAGATCTCGGGAAATAGCCAAAAATTTTATGTCATGCGGATCTTGGAAAACAATATGATCATCATGATCCCAACCCGAAATGCCAAAGCGGTAGGTTTGCGAGGTATTATTGATCCCCAAGCCGTGGCGCGCATCTATGAAATCCTCGGCTCCCGGAAGCGGGTGGTAGAACATCAGACCTGGAATCGCCGTTATCGGGATTATATGGAAAAAATCAAAACCGGATCGCTGTTTCAGGTGGCTGAAGTGCTGCGGGACCTGTCACTCCTGAAGTTTGACAAGGACCTGTCCTTTGGCGAGCGCAAGATGTTGGATACGGCTAAGAATCTGCTGGTAAAGGAACTCTCCATTGCCAGAAAAAAAGATGAACTTGAGATCGAAGCGGATATTCGGAAACTTCTTGATATTCCAGAAATTTAATTTTTTCCAAAGATAATCCCAGCAGCGGCCCAATGATACTAATCGGTTTAAGAGGCCGGTTTCCTACACCAACAGTTGGCTAAGCACAGCCGGTGATGAAAAGACTTCGGTTGATTCCTGGAGCCGGGCAGCTTCAGGTTAAGGAATAAATTGGTTGTTGTGTGAGGCTCCCCCCGAATTGTTAACCCGGAAATGAGGTGAATTTAAAGTGGGTTACAAAATTCTGGTCGGGGTGGTGTTGGGGACCATCTGTTCTGTCAGCGGCTATCTGATCGGCAGCCAGATACCTCAATTTAGCCATCTGGGATGGGCCGGTTGGGTCGGGGCGTTGGCCGGCCTAGTGATCGCCTTGCTCACTTTACAGTTAGAGCAGGTAATCAAACGGGTGCCGTTAAAGATTATCTTGGGGGGCACCCTGGGCCTGTTCATCGGCTTGGGCATAGCCAAGCTAGCCAGTTACCCTTTCGAGAAATACCTGGACCATTCCTTCCTGCAAATCCCTATCTATATCTCCTTTTCAGCTATCTTCGGCTATATCGGGTTGGTGCTGGGAGGAAAGAAAATGGCTGAGGTCACCACCCCTCCCTTTCTGGAAGAGAGTAAAAATCTCCGCTATCAGCCCAAAATTCTGGATACCAGTGTAATCATTGATGGGCGCATCGCCGACATCTGTGAGACCGGGTTTATTGAAGGCACTTTTATCGTTCCTAAGTTTGTGTTAGAAGAATTACAATATATTGCCGATTCGGCGGACAATTTGAAACGCAGCCGCGGCCGCCGCGGTCTGGATATCTTGAAACGCATCCAGAAAAACAGTCGGGTGCGGGTAGAATTCACCGACGACGGGGTCTCTAAGACCACGGTTGACTCCAAGCTTATTGAGCTGGCCCTCAAGATGCACGCCAAGATCTTGACCAATGATTTCAATCTGAATAAGGTGGCGGACTTGCAAGGCATCGAGGTGTTGAATATCAATCAGTTAGCCAACGCCCTGAAGCCTGCGGTGTTACCCGGAGAAATCTTACATGTTCATATCCTGCGGGAGGGCAAATCCCAGGGCCAAGGCGTGGCTTATATGGATGACGGCACCATGGTGGTAATAGAAAATGCCCGCCGCTATATCGGCAAAGACGTCGAGGTTTCCGTCACCAGTGTGCTCCAGACCACTGCCGGCCGGATGATTTTCACCGAAATCAAAGATGGTAGTCCGGTCTCGGAAGCATATCATTCTAAATGACCCGGGTTGCCCTGACGGTCGCCGCTGCTGAGCAAGGGCTCCGATTAGACCAGATTCTGACCCGTCACTTGCTCAATATTTCCCGAGCCCGTCTACAGAAATGGATTAAAAGTGGCTTGGTCCAGGTTAATGAAGCCAGCCGTCCGGCTGATTATCGGGTTCAGTCTGGTGATCGGCTGGTAGTGGAGATGCCGGCCCCGGAAAAATCCTCTCTGGTTCCGGAGCCCATCCCCCTGGACATATTATTTGAGGATCAGGATCTGCTGGTCATTAACAAACCCCCTGGGTTGGTGGTCCATCCCGGAGCCGGACATCGAACCGGAACCCTGGTTCATGCCATCCTCCATCATTGCCCCAACCTGACGGGGGTCGGCGATGTCCAACGGCCCGGACTGGTACATCGCCTGGATAAGGAGACCAGCGGCCTAATGATAGTGGCCAAGACCGATCTGGCGCATCAGTCCTTGGTAAGCCAGTTCAAGCAACGCCAATTATCCAAGTTTTACCTGGCCTTGGTCTGGGGGCACCTTTCGGAACCGCACGGTGAGATCGTAGAAACGATCGGGCGGCATCCCCGGGTCCGGCAAAAGATGTCTGTGCATGCGCGCCGGGGACGTGAGGCACATACTTCCTGGCGACGCCTGCAGCATTACCCCGGCCCTCTGGCCCTAGTGGAATTACAATTGCATACCGGTCGGACCCATCAGATTCGGGTTCATCTGGCCGCCATCGGGCATCCGGTCGTCGGGGATCGGACCTACGGCGGCGGGGCCCGCCGGTTGTCATCACTGCCAGCAATGCTTTCAAGGCTTAAGACCCTAGTGTCGCGACAATTACTGCACGCCTGGAAATTAACTTTAAATCATCCCCGGACCGGAAAAAGTTTAACTTTGGAAGCGGAATTGCCGACAGATTTTCGAGCGGTGGTGGATTTCCTGGAACTGCATCCTAAATGTTCAAGATAGCCCTGACCGGCGGCGTGGCCTCGGGCAAGAGTACGGTGGCGCAATATCTCCGTGACCTGGGGGTAGCGGTTATTGATGCTGATGAAGTGGCCCGGCAGGTGGTGGCCCCAGGGCAGCCTGCCGCCCGCTTGATTCAAGAGGCCTTCGGCACTGAGGTCTTTAATGCCGATGGTACTCTGGACCGGGAAAATCTGGCCCGGCGGGTATTTGCTCATCCCGCTGAGCGGCAACATCTGAACGAGTTGGTGCACCCCTGGATCACCCGAGAGATAAAACGGCGGCTGAAACAGTTTGAGGCCCAGGGAGAGCCCTTTGTAGTAGTGGAAGTCCCGCTGCTCTTTGAACTAGGGCTGGAGTCGGCCTATGATTTGGTGATCGTGGTCTATACCGACAGGGAAACCCAAGTCCGCCGTTTGCAGGATCGGGACCGGCGGGATCGCTCCCAGATCGAGGGTATTATTAAGGCTCAAGTCCCGTTGCCGGAAAAAATCCGGCGGGCTGACTACCTGATCGATAATCGTGGTTCGCTCCAGGAATTACGCCAAAAGGTTATAATGTTATTAAAAAAAATTAAAACCGATTATGCTTGACAAAAAAAATTAAAATGTTTAATTTGCGAATTAACCTTCCTTACGGAATTTTGGTTTCTAACCGAACGAAGAAATAAATAATCGATCAAGTCCTATTCCCCATAAGTATTCATGATGTTATCTGATAAAGCAGGCAATCGGCCAGACTAAACCCCCAATTTACGTGGCTCCCATGACTGTTGCCAAAGTTTGTTGATACTTATGTAATAATCTTATCCGGTATTGGCATCTGACGCGGTTTGGTCTTAAGGGCGCTGGCGTTCAGAGTAAAAAGTTTCATCCGTTCTCATCGAATGGAGCAAGAGCAGTTAAAATTTTTCGTTTTAGCGGCGATAATCACGGCCATAGATAGATGGGAAGTCTGACCGGCCTCCTGCCATCCCTAATGCCGTCATGCTTCTAAGAACAGCAAGGGCTTAAGAAGGAGGAATATATTGTTAGCCATTAGATTAACAAAAGAGAAGAGAATATGTTAGCAAAAGAGGAAGTGATGAATCTCGCAGCCTTAAAAAACAAAAAAATCGGCGAGTTGGCCAGCCTGGCACGGGAGTTCCACGTCGAAGGCGCGGCGGCCATGCGTAAACAGGAGCTGATCTTTGCCATCCTTCAGGCCCAGACGGAAAAGAACGGCTATATTTATGGAGAAGGAGTTCTCGAAGTCTTACCGGATGGCTTCGGTTTTTTGCGCTCGCCAGGATATAACTATCTGCCCGGACCTGACGATATCTATGTTTCGCCTTCTCAGATCCGACGGTTTAATCTGTGCACCGGTGACACGGTGTCAGGCCAGGTCCGGCCTCCCAAGGATGGGGAGCGTTATTTCGCTCTCCTCAAAGTTGAATCGGTCAATTTTGAAGATCCGGAAGCCTCCCGGGAAAAGATCCTGTTCGATAACCTGACCCCACTATATCCCAATAAATCGCTTCGCCTGGAGACTGACCCGGACAACTATTCAGCCCGCATCATGGACCTGATGACCCCGATCGGCAAAGGTCAAAGAGGGCTGATCGTCGCGGCCCCGCGTACCGGCAAGACTATGTTGCTGCAAAATATTGCCAACAGTATCGTCCGCAACCACCCCAAGGTCATCCTGATCGTGCTGTTGATCGACGAACGGCCCGAAGAAGTGACCGATATGCAACGCTCGGTCAAGGCCGAGGTGGTCAGTTCCACCTTCGACGAACAGGCCCAGCGTCACGTCCAAGTGGCGGAGATGGTTCTAGAAAAGGCCAAGCGTTTGGTGGAGCACAAGCGAGATGTAGTTATTCTGCTCGATTCCATCACCCGGCTGGCCCGGGCTTATAATACGGTAGTTCCCCCCAGCGGTAAAATCCTCTCGGGTGGAGTGGATTCCAATGCCTTGCACAAGCCCAAACGCTTCTTTGGCGCCGCCCGGAACATTGAAGAAGGCGGCAGTCTGACCATTATTGCCACTGCCCTGATTGACACCGGCAGCCGCATGGATGAAGTGATCTTTGAGGAATTTAAGGGTACCGGCAACATGGAGATTCTGCTGGACCGCAAGCTCACCGAAAAACGGATATTCCCATCCATTGATATCAATCGCTCCGGAACCCGCAAAGAAGAATTGCTGGTGCCGCCCGATGATCTGAACCGCATCTGGATTTTGCGGAAGCTGTTGGCCCCGTTGAGTCCGGTAGATAGTATGGAATTTTTGCTGGAAAAGATGCGAGGCACCAAAAATAACGCCGAATTCTTGGCTTCCATGAGCCGTTAATCTCGCCTCTGCGCCTCTGCCCACCCCGGGCCGGGCCACAACCGAGTTCTATTCGATACTGCCGGATTAAATGAAATGACAAATAATTGACTGCCTTCATAATCAAGACCTCTGATCCTTTCCATCTTATCCCTGGGTTACAGTCAGATTTTTAGTAATTCCGGGGGGCTCACTAGCGCTGTATTTATTTTGATTAATTTCAGGCTGATAGGTCTGTCTGTCTCACTGCCCGTTACCTAACCCTTGACAACCGGGTAATGAGCGGGTAGCCTGCTGTCAGAAAGTTTGATTAGTCAATTGCCAGGCTGCCGAAAGGAGGGGAAGCTATGGAAATTCCGGAGCTTAATGCCGTTAACATTGAGATTATCGTAGACAACTTCATCGATGTGTTCGAAGCTTCACGCCCCGGCCAGGTCGAACGAGTGATTTTGGGCCGCCTCAAGAAACCCGTCATGGCGGCCCACGGACTGTCGCTGTTGATCACTTTACACCAAGACCAGCAACAGACCCGCATCTTGATGGATACCGCCAACTCCCCCCTGGTATTATTCAATAATCTTGAAGCATTAGAGCGGCCGGTAGATGAAGTCGATGCGGTTTTTCTAAGCCATGGCCATCCTGATCATTATGGCGGTCTTTTGGAACTGCTGAACCGGCGTCAAAAACCCCTACCGGTCTACCTGCACCCGGACTGTTATTATCCCAAACTGCTTATCACTCCCCGCGGCCGGATCGGTCCCTGGACCCTGGAGCGAGACAAGCTGGAGGCCGCCGGGGCCGAGCTGCACGAAAACACCGGACCGACCCTGATCAATGGGCAGGCTCTGATCACCGGTACGGTGGAGGCCAGCGTTCCTTATGAAACCCCGCTGCCCGGAGCCAAACGCATCGTCCAGGGTCAGGAAGAACACGATACTTTTGTTGATGAGCAGGCCTTGGTGATCAAGGTGGCGGGCAAAGGGCTGGTGGTAATCGGCGGTTGTTCCCATCCCGGTATTGTCAATATGGTGAAATATGCCCAGAAATTGACCGGGGTGGATCACATCGCCGCTGTCATTGGCGGCTTCCACTTGACTGCCGGCGGTGACCAATTAATCAATAATACTATCCAGGGCTTGCAGGAAATAAATCCTGACCTTATTTTTGCCGGGCATTGCACCGGTTTTCGCGCCTTAACAGCCTTGGCTACCGCTTTCCCGGAAAATTTTATGGTAAGTTGTGTAGGCACCAAATTAATTATCGGCTGATAGGCGGTAGAACAGTCTTCGTCTCCAGGGGCACGGCCCTGATGGAACCGGCGATCTCACCCTCCGTCGAGTTCTGCCCCTTAGGAGGCTTGCTCAATCCCTGGTAAGGTGGTTGAGTTTTTGAATAATCTTGTTGAATTCTTCCACCTGTTCCAACATCTTATTGAGAAAACTGTAATGCGGCTGGTCTGGGCCCAGATCCATTAACATCAGACTAATGTAACCCAGAATAATCTGCAGCGGTTGATTTAGTTGATGGGTCAGGCGGCTGGCTATCTCCAGGCGTTCCCGACCAAATTGTTTAACCGAGATCGTATGGCGGATGCTGAGTACTCCCAGGACCAAAACTACTACCCTAGTCTGGGTCTGAGGGTCAGATAGGGGGATGAACCAGCAGTAGATGGGTTTGCCTTCTTTCCCATTCACCACGGTTTCCGAGGACTGACCATTTTTCAAGGCCAGATTGCAGTAATAACGGATTTTGTCGACCCCCTCCGGCTCGATTGCCTTGAAAAAAGATTCTGATAATTCATGGTAAAATTTACCTGTCACCTCCGCGTCGGTTGGCCCCAAAAGCTCTACGGCAGCAAGATTGCAATATGTTATCCGCTCATCCTGATCCACCTGAAAGATGGCAAACGGCAGGCGGTCAAGAATCTCGGCCTCGGCTGTCATTGCAACTCCTAATTAGGATTTTGGCTGAGCAGTTAGACGGATGAATTATCTTTAACGGAAGTCCTAGTTTAATTACCACAACCGCAGGTTGTTGTAAAACAGGTTTTGTCACTAAGAACTAAAAGGTTAAGCAAATAGCCTCTAAGTATAAGTGATTTCAAACTTTAGTTCAATAATGAATGGCCACCAGATGCTGCAGTTTTAGCGGTGGGAGATTCTTAAACAGGCCGGCTGATCAAGGCCTTCCTTGGTGGATGCGGGAAGCAACTAATCGGCAACCAAAAAGGGGCTACAGCTCCAGCCATAACCCCTTGATTTTCCTGGTAGGCACGACGAGATTTGAACTCGTGACCCCTACCGCGTCAAGGTAGTGCTCTCCCCCTGAGCTACGTGCCTGTGAATAATTTTTTTATATCGGTTTTGACCCTGTTCGTCAATAGATTTTCTCATCAAAGGGGTTGCCACACCCAAGGGCCTTGCGTTACAATGGTTCAATTGATTGCGGTTTCCGGCCCATCTTTAAGGAGAGGACATGCAGATATTCATTTCCGGATCCCTGGCCTATGATCGGATCATGGATTTCCCCGGCAAATTTGCCGACCATATCCTGCCGGAAAAAATCCATATCCTTAACGTCTGCTTTATGGTCAATGGGCTGATCGAGAAGTTTGGTGGCACTGCTGGCAATATCGCTTATAACTTGGCCCTGCTGGGCGAGCGGCCAGTGATTCTGGCCACCGCCGGTCATGACTTTGACCGCTATGAGGACCGGCTGCGCCGACTGGGGCTGCCGCTGGTCGGGATTCGGTCTATTCCGGAGGAATTTACGGCCGGGGCCTATATCACCACCGATCAATCCGACAATCAGATCACCGGATTTAACCCCGGAGCAATGAAATATCCTTCCCTATTTCAATTTGACGGGGTCAAACCATCGCAGGCCCTGGCCATTGTGGCTCCCGGCAACCTGGAGGATATGCTCACTTATACCAGAATCTATAAAGAACGCCGGGTGCGCTATATCTTTGATCCGGGACAATCCCTGCCGCAGTGGTCCAAAAAACAGTTGAGCGAAATGATCACCGGTTCCGGTCTGTTGATCTCCAATGATTATGAACTGGAGATGATCATCAAGACCACCGGCTTAGATAAAGCCGAACTGCTCCAAAGAACTGGAGCAATTATCACCACCCATGGAGAAAAGGGCTCCATGGTTATCAGCCGGGCTCAGGAGGTGCAGATTTTGGCGGCTAAGGCAGCCAAAGTGGTGGACCCCACCGGGGCCGGGGACGCCTTTCGGGCCGGTCTGATCAAGGGCCTGGTGTTGGGTCACAGTCTGGCCGACGCCGCCCGCCTGGGGGCCACCTGCGCCAGTTACGCGGTAGAGTATCACGGCACCCAGGAGCACCATTTTACTATAGAAGATTTTTGGGCCCGTCACCGGGCCAATTTCAATTAAGCCAGGGACTTAGATGAAGGATGTTATTAGCAAAAATTCAGTAACAGAGCAGCCTGCACCGGAGGATTCGCCCCCTCGGCTGTTCCGCCAGATTCAGGACCTGTTTCGCCGGTTGGGCATTTTCGGCCAGAAGCTGCCCCTGGAATTTGAGGGGTATAAGTATCTGATCTCCTGTGATGAGCGGGCCTTTCTGGTCTATCGAATCAACGAGCAGTGCGGAGTGCCGCCAGGCATCCCGGGATGGCCGGTCTGTCTGGTCACGGCGGAAACCGTGGTGGATGAATGCAGCCCCTCGCCTCTGGAGTGCGAGTTTTTCAATACCGGCCTGGCTCTGGCCGACTGGTTGGAGATTATTGAGCAATATTACCGCCTCGGACCCGATGATGAGGCCGCTTTTGCCTGAGCAGATTATTAGTTCCAAACAGCAAATTTGACCACAAAGTGGAATAAACAGGTTTATCTATATCGCTGCTGGCCAGGTCACCATTGCCCTTCCCCGGATCCGGTTTTGATCTTGACATGGTACTAGCCCTTGCCTAATATTCCCCCAGACTGAAATTAAGTTATACTAAGTAGTCGTCCATTTACTCAAGTATAGATTAAGGAAATCTGTAATGCCCAGACGTGATGATATCAAAAAAGTAATGATCATTGGTTCCGGGCCAATCGTCATCGGTCAGGCCTGCGAATTTGACTATTCCGGGACCCAAGCCTGCAAGGCCCTGAGACAATTAGGTTATGAAATCGTCCTGGTCAACTCCAATCCGGCGACCATCATGACCGATCCGGGGATGGCGGACCGGACTTATATCGAGCCCCTTAACCTGTCCACCATGGTAGAGATCATTAAACAGGAAAGGCCGGATGCCCTCCTGCCCAACCTGGGCGGCCAGTCGGCCCTCAATCTGTCCGCCGAACTGGCGCGGTCCGGGGTGCTTGAGCAATATGGGGTCAAGGTCATCGGCGTGGAAGTCGATGCCATCCAGCGGGGCGAAGACCGCATCGCCTTCAAGGACACCATGAACCGCTTGGGCATTGACATGCCCCGCAGTCAACCGGCGTTTAGCGTCGAGGAGGCGGAGCGCATCGCTGATGAGTTGGGTTATCCGCTGGTCATCCGCCCGGCCTACACCCTGGGAGGTACCGGCGGCGGGCTGGTTTACAATCTGGAAGAACTGCGACTCATCGCCGCCCGCGGCATAACGGCCAGCCTGGTAGGTCAGATTCTGGTGGAGGAATCGGTCCTGGGCTGGGAGGAATTAGAGCTGGAGGTGGTGCGTGATGCCAAAAATCAGATGATTACGGTCTGCTTTATCGAGAACGTCGATCCCATGGGGATCCATACCGGTGATTCTTTCTGCACCGCGCCCATGCTCACCATTGCTCCGGAACTGCAGCAGCGCCTGCAACAACATTCCTATGATATTGTCGAAGCCATCAGGGTGATCGGTGGCACCAATATTCAGTTTGCGCATGACCCCCAGACCGGTCGGGTGGTGGTCATTGAGATCAACCCCCGTACTTCGCGTTCCTCGGCCCTGGCTTCCAAGGCTACCGGTTTCCCCATCGCGCTGATTTCGGCCATGCTGGCCGGAGGCCTGACTTTAGACGAGATTCCTTACTGGCGGGAAGGCACCTTGGACAAATATATCCCCTGGGGCGATTATGTGGTGGTCAAGTTTGCCCGTTGGGCCTTTGAAAAATTCGAGGGCGCGGAAGATAAACTGGGCACCCAGATGCGGGCCGTGGGCGAAGTCATGAGCATCGGCAAGACATATAAAGAGGCCTTCCAGAAGGCCATCCGCTCCCTGGAAATCGGCCGCTACGGTTTGGGCTTCGCCAAGGATTTTCATCACCAGCCCCTCGAGGCGCTCCTGGAGCTTTTGGCCGAGCCTACCAGTGAGCGGCAGTTTATCATGTATGAAGCACTGCGGCAAGGTGCCGGCATTGACACCCTTTATGAAAAGACCTATATCAAACCCTGGTTTATTCAACAGATGAAGGAATTGGTTGATCTGGAGGAAATCATTCTGCAGTACAAGGGACGGGACTTACCCGACGCCCTGCTCCGGCAAGCCAAGAAAGACGGTTTTAGCGATCTCTATCTATCCCAACTGCTGGGTATTCCCGAGCCGCAGATCAGAGCTCAACGCCAGTCCCAGGGCGTGGTGCAAGGCTGGGAGGCGGTGCCGGTCAGCGGGGTGGAAAATGCCGCTTACTATTATTCCACCTATAATGCCTCTGATCAAGTTGAAACTAGTTCCAGACGCAAGATCATGGTGCTGGGGGGTGGCCCCAACCGCATCGGCCAAGGGATCGAGTTCGATTATTGCTGTGTGCATGCTGCCTTTGCCATCCGGGATGAAGGTTTTGAGTCGATCATGGTTAACTGCAACCCGGAGACCGTGTCCACCGATTACGACACCTCGGATAAGCTCTATTTTGAACCGCTCACCGTAGAGGATGTCTTGAGCATCTATGAGAAAGAGCAGCCCGAAGGGGTAATCGTCCAGTTTGGGGGGCAGACCCCGCTTAATATTGCCAATGAACTGGCCGCCGCCGGGGTCAGAATCATCGGCACCACTCCGGACGTCATCGACTTGGCCGAGGATCGCGACCGTTTCCGGCAGATGATGCGCGAACTGGGCATCCCCCATCCGGAATCAGGGATGGCCCACAACCTGGCAGAAGCCCTGCAGGTGGCGGAGCGAATCGGTTATCCTTTAATGGTCAGACCCTCCTATGTGCTGGGCGGCCGGGCCATGGAAGTAATCCACGATGAAGAGATGCTCCAGCATTATGTCAATGCGGCGGTGGAGGTCAGTCCGGAGCGGCCCATCCTGATAGACAAGTTTCTGGAAAATGCTATTGAGGCCGAAGCCGATGCCGTCGCCGACGGCACCGATGCCTTTGTCCCGGCGGTCATGGAACACATTGAACTGGCCGGGGTTCACTCCGGTGACTCGGCCTGCGTTATCCCGCCCATCAGCATCCCGGCCAAACACCTGGAAACCATTCATGATTATACCCGGAAAATCGGGGTCGAATTAAAGGTCGTGGGTCTGATGAATATACAGTATGCTATTGTCGAAGATACGGTGTTTATCCTCGAGGCCAATCCCCGGGCCTCCCGCACCGTGCCCCTGGTCTCTAAAGTCTGTAATATCCCCATGGCCCGCATTGCCACCCAGATCATGTTGAACCACAAACTGGCTGATCTCAATATCCGGCCCCAATCCGTCCCCCACTACGGGGTCAAAGAGGCAGTGTTCCCCTTTAATATGTTTCCCGAAGTGGACCCGTTGCTGGGACCGGAGATGCGCTCCACCGGGGAGGTTCTGGGCTTGGCTGATTCCTTCGGCCTGGCCTTTTTCAAGGCCCAGGAGGCGGCCCAGCCGGCGCTGCCCATCCAAGGCACGGTACTGATTACCGTGTGTGAGACCGACCGGCCGGCAGTGTTGGAGGTCGCCCGGCAGTTTAAACGGTTGGGGTTCAAGCTCAGGGCCACCGAAGGGACGCATAAATTTCTGGCCGAGCAGGGAATCGAGTCCGAACCTATTCTTAAAGTCCACGAGGGCCGTCCACATATTGTCGATGGCATCAAAAGCCAGGAGATTGATCTGATCATCAATACCCCCAGCGGTAAACTGAGTAAATATGACGACTCCTATATCCGTAAAAATGCCATTAAATATAGGATTCCTTATATTACCACGCTGGCCGGGGCCCTGGCCGCGGCCCGAGGCATCTCAGCCTACCGCCAGGGCCGCGGCCAGGTCCGGGCACTGCAAAGTTACCATCAGGATATCAAGTAATTTCTGAAATAAAGGCCTATAAACCTGAAGCCTGTTAAATTAACGTTGATTTTAGAAGGAAACAAACATGAAGTCAGTCCGGGACAATTGTGGGGTATTTGGTTTGTACTCCACCACCCCGTGTGTCCGTGAGATTTACCAGGGCATCGACCTGTTGCAACATCGTGGGCAGGAGTACTGCGGCATAGCCACTTTTGAGGGCCGTATCTACCAGATTACCCATTACGGCAAGGTGCTAAACACCATTACCGATCAGGACATCAACTATTTAAAAGGCAACTTCGGCATCGGTCATGTCAGCCTCAAAGAGCGGCAACCGGTCCGCTGGCAATGCCGCCTGGGAGAAATCGCCGTGGCCTTCAGCGGCAATATCATCAATGCCCCGGAACTGATTAAAGAGATGATGGCCCGGGGAAAAGCCTTTCCGGAAGGCTATGATGTGGAGATCATTTCCAAAATTATCCTGGAGGCCGACGATCCGGTGGCCGGTATCTCGGCTCTGGCTGATAAGGTCAAGGGAGCTTACTCCCTGTTAGTATTAACCGAATCCGGCATCTATGCCGCCCGAGATGTTTATGGCTTCCGCCCCCTGATCTTGGGGCACAGTCCGGGAAAATTTGCCGTCAGCTCCGAGTCCCGGGCCCTTCATAACCTCGATCTGGAAGTGTGGCGTGATGTAAAGCCTGGGGAGATC
This sequence comes from Deltaproteobacteria bacterium, assembly GCA_019309545.1. Taxonomy (NCBI): domain Bacteria; kingdom Pseudomonadati; phylum Myxococcota; class Myxococcia; species Deltaproteobacteria bacterium. The sequence continues at coordinate 1,387 of JAFDGA010000025.1, read as the reverse complement.
GTCCTTCTCAATGACCAGGGATTCTCGACCTTGAAACAGCTGCCTTCGCCCCGCCGGGCCCATTGCGCCTTTGAATGGGCCTATACCGCCAGCATCGACTCCATTATTGAAGGAGTTTACGTTCAGGAAGCCCGGAACAATTTGGGCGCCCGATTGGCCCAACGAGACGCTGAAGAAGGCGGGTTGGAAGCCGACCTGGTGGCCCCGGTGCCCATGTCCGGCGTCGGCCACGCCATCGGCTATCACCGGCACTCCAAGCTTAACTACCAGGAAGTATTTTTGTATAATCGCTATGCTGACCGGAGTTATACCCAATCGACCCAGATAGCTCGGGAGGAGATGGCCAAGCGCAAGCTATCCATCCTACATCGTTCCATTAAGGGGCAGCGTATTGTGCTGTGCGATGATTCCATTGTCCGGGGTACCCAGATTTTTCATAAAGTTCGGGATCTAAAAAAAGCCGGTGCCAAAGCAGTGCATGTCCGGGTTTCCTGCCCACCGCTGATGTATCCTTGCGATTTCGGCATTGCCACCCGCAGCTACGAAGAACTCTTGGCCCGGCACTATCTCAACCAGGGAGACATCGTCTCCATGGCGCAATTGCGAGCCTTAGAAACCTGGGTGGCGGATCAGATCGGCGCCGACTCAGTCAAATACAACAGCCTTGATGCCTTTGTAGGGGCCCTGGGCCTCCCCAGTGATAATTTGTGCCTAAAGTGTTTCAATGGCATCCGCCCCATGGAGGCCTGAAGCAACCAAAATTTGTAATGTAGGGATGAAAGGCTTGAGAATTTGATCAATGGAGTCAGTTAATTAAATCTAATTGTCAGGATGTTAAGATTAGGGCCCATATCATCCTTAGGCAATCGGGAAAATCCATTGATTTTTCCTTGCTGATTTAATATATTAAATAAATATAGATATGGGCTTGTAATATTAGAATAATTTTCAATGCGCGCCCATAGCTCAGCTGGACAGAGCAACGGACTACGAATCCGTGTGTCGGAGGTTCGAATCCTTCTGGGCGCGCCGGTTAGCTTTTATGCTCAACCGCCTCTTTTTCTTTAGTCGTGCTTTCAGTCGTATCTTGCTCCAGCAATCCCATTGCTCGGCGAACCGATTCTCCCAGAGATTGCAAGTAGTGGTCGGTTGTCGTGGCGCGCTCATGGCCAAGAATCTTCTGAATGTCAGTCAGTGAAGCGCCCTTCTGGGCTAGGGTGGATGCTGTGTGGTGGCGAAAGTCGTGATAGTTGATCTTAGGGATGCCCAGGCGCTTGCAGGCCGTAGCTATAAACTTGTCTCGGTAGTCGTAAGCTTTTCCTGTCCTGGGGTTAGTGAAAACGTAAGGGCTGTTTTTATCCCGCTGTTCCCAGGCATATTTAAGGGC
>JAFDGA010000024.1 GCA_019309545.1 Deltaproteobacteria bacterium | reverse complement strand
CCGGCGCTGGGGTGAGAAAGGTGCGGACCCAGGGGGTATGGAAAAATTGTGGCGTTTTTCCTTGATAGCTCTGATAGAGCGCCGCCAGCAGCCGGAAGACTTCCCAGCCCCGCCCGAATAATCCGGCATGCCCGGCGATGCCCCCGGCGGCCCAGGCGTTTTCATCGTGCACCTCGCCCCGGATGGAGCGCTCAGGAATCAGACCGGTCTCGGTAGCGGCATAATCTCGCTTATCACCACCGGGGCGGCTCCGGGGGCAAAACCCCAGTCCGGGCAGCCCCAGGGGAATATAAAGCTGCTCCCGGCAGAAGCTGTCCAGATCCTGGCCGCTGGCGGTTTCGATCACCCCCTTAAGGAGCATGAAACCTAAATCACTATACACGGTGGCGGTACCGGGCGGATATTCCAAAGGCTCGGCGGCGGCCAGCTTTTCCAGCATTCCCGGTCGTTGCTCGGGGGGTTGCACTAAGATAGTCTGATAAAAAGGCCGCCAAGCCGGCAACCCGGCGCTATGGGTCAGCAAGGACCCGAGGGTGAGGGGCAGTTTATCATGCGGCAGCCGGTCACCGGGCAGAATTTCGCCCAGAGTGGTGGTCAATTGTAGCCGCCCGGCAGCCATGAGGGTCAGTAGCGCCAGCCCCGTAGCCAACGGTTTGGTCAGGGAGGCCAGATCAAAGAAGGTGTTGCGGTGGACCGGAGCGGCCTCGGGAGTTTGATCAACCTGTCCGACCGCAGCCTCGTAGCGCAGTTCTCCCTTGAGTCCCACTAACAGCGCGGCCCCAGTAAAAACTTGGTGGCGCAGTCCTTGCTGTAATATCTCATCCAGAACCGGCCAGGAATTGCTCATCTGGTCATGAATTTTCCAAAGCCAGATCAATGAGTCGGTCGAGCAGGGCCGAAAAACTCAGGCCCTGGGCTTGGGCGGCCTGGGGGAAAAGGCTGGTGGCGGTCATGCCAGGGATGGTATTGGTCTCCAGGACATAGATGTCGCCGTCCCGGATAATCATATCGGTGCGGCTGTAGCCCCGACATTCCAGGGCCCGATGCGCGGTCAGGGCGCATTGCTGGGCTTTGGTCGTGAGTTCCGGACTGATCCGGGCCGGGCAGATTTCGGTGGTAGCGCCAGCTTTATATTTGGCTTCATAGGTAAAGAAGGGATAATCCGTAGCCGGAACGATCTCCACCAGCGGCAGGGCCTGCAAGTGGTCGTTGCCCAAGACCGCGCCGGTGACCTCGGTGCCAGCTATGAATTCCGCCACCAACACCCGATTATCAGTGGCCAGCGCGGTTTCGATGCCGGCCGCCAGTTGTTCCCGGGATTGAGCGATGGTGACCCCGATACTGGAGCCTTCGCTGACCGGTTTGATGACCGCAGGCAGTCCCAGCCGGGCCTCGATTTCCGCCGGGGGCGGGACCTGGGTGCGAGAAAAGACCACTTCCTTAGGCGTTTTTAGCCCGGCCTGGCGATAACGCTGGTTGCTGATCTCCTTGTTGATGGCCAGGGCACTGCCCAGCACCCCAGACCCCTGATAGGGAATACCTAACAGATCAAGCAGGCCCTGGATGGTGCCGTCCTCCCCCCAGCGGCCATGCATGATGATCAGGGCGACATCGAGTTCAGGGGCGTCGCGCACCAGTTTTTCCAGATCGACCAGGGGGTCATAGCGCCGGATGTCATATTTGCTTTTGTCCAGGGCCTGATAGACCTGTTCGCCACTCTTCAGCGACACCTCCCGTTCCGAGGATTTGCCGCCACTGATAAGCGCCAGGCGCAATTTATTCATACTGCCCTCCAGGAGTCATTGATACAAAGTAAGTCAGGAGGATTGAGGCTGAGGGGTGCAAACAGTTTATCTTCCAGTCGGCGAGTGCGCCGCTCAAGCTCGGTTATGCGTTGCCGGGCCTGATCATTCCGACCATATCGATTCCGTAGATCGGCAAACCTCACCTCAAGGGGCACGACCTGGGTATGCATTACCCGTTTATCGGCATAATTGACCACCTCGGCCTCACAGATGCGGGGGGATTCCCGGACCCGAGTAGGCAGATAGACATGCCCCCGAATGATTTCGGCCACCTCTGGATAGCCATAGTCTTGCAGCCACTCTGCTCCGAGCTGAGCATGATCGCCGCCGTTACGCAGGCAGGTGGTCTTGGCAATGTCGTGGAGCAGAGCCCCGGCCTCAAGCAGGGAGAGGTGCAATTGACAACCTGCCTCCACCAGAGCTTCGCCGACCATTAGGGCCGCCTCCCTGACCCGCAGGCTATGCTCCCGAATGTTGGGCAGCATCTGATGCTCAGCCATCAACTGCATGCACTCGGTTGGCGATGGACATATTTTTGACATAGTTATTTAATCATGCCAAAAGGCCGAGCAATTTTCAATCTAAATCACTCATCCGGCTTGATCCACCAACACCACGGCATAGGCGGCCAGGCCTTCGCCGCGGCCGGTAAAGCCCATTTTTTCGGTGGTAGTGGCCTTGATATTCACCGCCTGCGGCGATAGTTGCAGGGTCTGGGCCAGGGTAGCATTCATTTGGGGAATATAGGGTTTCAGGGTCGGGGCTTGGGCGACCACCGTGGCATCGACATTAATTAGATGATAGCCCCTTTTCCGGATCAGGGCCATAATCTTCTCCAATAAGACCAGACTGGAAATCCCCTGGTAGGCTGGATCACTGTCGGGGAAATGCTGCCCTAGATCTCCCGCCCCTACCGCCCCCAAAAGCGCGTCGCCAATGGCGTGGGAGAGGACATCAGCGTCAGAATGTCCTTTTAGGCCGAGATGATAAGGGATCTCCACCCCGCCCAGAATTAAGGGGCGGTCGGGCACCAGCCGGTGGGCATCATATCCTAGTCCGACGCGCATGTTTGGACTTCTGCCTCATCTTGAGCAGAATTTCGGCCAGGTGGAGGTCCTCCGGAGTAGTAATTTTCAGATTATAGGGAGAACCTTTGACCACCGTGACCGGCACTCCCAGTTGCTCTAGTAAAGAGGCTTCATCGGTACCAAAAAAATTCCTGGCATAGGCTTCGACAAAGGCCTTCCAGAGCAGATCGGCTTTGAAGGCCTGAGGAGTTTGCACCAGCCATAGGTCCCGGCGATCTAAGGTCTCTTGAACCTGATGTTTTTTGTTCACTCGCTTGATAGTATCCTGGGCAGGTTGGGCTAAAATGGCGGCACCGCTGTCACGAGCGACCTGAATGGTCTGGCGAATGGCCTCAGGGGTCACAAACGGGCGCACTCCGTCATGCACCACAATAATTTCCAAGTCTTCTTGATGATAAAGGATTTTCAGGGCATGATACACACTGTCCTGACGTTCCTTGCCTCCGGGCACCAACCGTAAGACTTTTTGAAATCCATAAGGGACCAATATTTTTTCCTGGCAGAACTCCAGTTCGGCGGGGTGAGTAACTACGGTAATCTCGTCGATCTCTGGTAGGGATTCAAACACTGCCAGGGTATGAGCCAGAATGGGCTTTCCGGCCAGAGGAAGGTAGGGCTTGGGGATTTTGTGGCCCATACGCCGACCTACTCCGGCGGCCGGAACAATGGCGGCCACGGTCATGGTTGGCCCTCCAAAGGCCCCTGGCAGGCAACTTCTCCGGCCCGTCCGGGCAGTGTCCCCCACGTAACCGGTGCTGACAGGAGGGCGGTTGGCGAAGATAACAGCTCCTGGACCCAATCTCCCAGGCGAAGGAATTTGACCCCACGGCCCTGCAATTGATCCAGGAGGCGGGCAAAATCATCTTTAAAGATACGCCCTTCGGCTTCGGCATGAACGGTGAGGACTTCAACCTGGCCGGGACGCAGACGGGCCAGGATTTCTTGATTAAAGTCTCCGGCAGTGCGACCGTTTAACCCTAAAAGTTCGTCCAGGGTAGGCAGAGTGGTAGGGATTTCCAAAGTGGGAAAGACCTGGCGGTCATAGCGGGGAAAATAAGGACAGTAGCCCCGAGTATTGCTGACGTAAAGAAAATCTTCAGCTGCCAGGACGGCCTGACTGGCCGGGTTACACTGCCAACCAGGGGCGGCAAAGGCCTTGGCCGGGTAACCCATAACCTTGATAAAAGTCTTTTGGGCGCGTAGAATTTCCAGGTGAATGGCCTCCTGAGGCAAATGGTTAAGGTGATCCTGCCAGTACACATGGTCGTATCCATGAATACCCAATTCATGGCCAGCCGCCACCACCTCTGGGAGCAACCCCGGTGCGGCGGCGACAATCATCGGGGCGGGCAACAGGGTGCCATAGGCCAGGGTCCTCAAACCATACAGTTGCGGGGCCCGTGTCCGCAGCATTTTGTGTAAAAAACCTTTGCGTCGGAACAGCCGCCAGATAGCCTGGCCGGAGTTATCCGGTCCCATGGCAACAAAGAAACTGGCCCGAATACCCCGTTCTTGAAAAAGCGCCAACAGTGACGGCACTCCTTCCCGATAGCCGGCCAGAGTATCAACATCAACTTTTATTGCCAAATGCATCACAGGTTCTTAAAAAACCTCAGCCTTGGTTGTTCAGCCGCCGAATCTCGGTCAGGAAGGCATCGAGGGTATATTTTAAGGAGGTGGGTAAATCTGTCCGGGGTTCCCACCCCAGTAACTGGCGCGCCTGGTCAATAGCCGGTTTGCGGGACAGAATATCCTGATAGCCTTGGCCATAGTATTCCTCGTGAGGCACCTGGATGATTTCGGAATACTCCTGGTCATGTTGATGGTCCGGATGATTCATAAACAGCTCCCGCAGCATATAAGCCAGATCTTTGACCGAAACTTCATTGTTGGGATTGCCGATATTAAAGATCTGGCCGTCAGCCACCTTGCCAGGATTTTCGATGATCTTCATCAGGCAATCAATACCGTCTTCAACGTAGGTAAAACAGCGTTTCTGGCGGCCCCCATCCACCAACCGGATCGGTTCGCGGTTGACCAGGTTAATGATAAACTGGGTCACCACGCGGGAACTACCCTCTTTGGCGGCATCGATATCGTCGAGCTTGGGGCCGATCCAGTTAAAGGGGCGAATAAGGGTAAACTGAAGCTTGCCCTCCTGACCATAGGCCCAGATTACCCGATCCAGCAATTGTTTGCAACAGCTATAAATCCAGCGCTGTTTATGAATCGGTCCCAAGACCATCAGGCTGGAATCTTCGTGGAACTCGGGCTCGGCACACATGCCGTAGACTTCTGAGGTGGAGGGGAAGATAATCCGCGTCTGATATTTGACACATTGCCGGACAATACGCAGATTTTCCTCAAAATCCAACTCAAATACCTGAAGGGGCTGTTTGACGTAACTCATCGGCGTCGCAATGGCTACCAGGGGCAGGACAACATCGCATTTTTTGATGTGATATTCGATCCATTCCTTATTAATGGCGATGTCCCCCTCCAGGAAGTGGAAGCGCGGATGATCCAGGGAATGATCTAATTTATTAGCAAACAAATCCATGCCAAAGACTTCCCAGTCGCGGGTGTTGAGGATGCGGCGCACCAAGGCATTGCCGATAAAGCCATTCACTCCCAGAATCAAGATTTTCAAGATAGCTCCCTCCCCGCCTGAGTGGGCTGATCATCGCCCAGCCTTTGGCCGGGCCAACCCCCCTGATCCGCCAGTTCCGCCCCCGCCAACTCTGGTTCTCCCTCGAATTGCCCCTGCTGCAGCAAAAATCCCCCCTCACCCGTAGCAACTAGCAACCCCTCATTAGGAAGAATAGCCACCACCTGCCCCGGCTGCGAACCTGGGGGCAGTGGTTCATTTACCATTTTACCTTTCCAGATGAAGAGCTTGCGGCTCCGATGCGTGGTGAACGCCCCGGGATAAGGGTGGGTGACGGCCCGCACCAGGTTGTAAATCTGCCAGGCGGATTGATTCCAGTCAATTTTACCATCCTGGGGGTGTCGGCCCCCAAAATAGCTGGCCTGGCGATGGTCCTGAGGAATTCGGGGCGCAACCCCGGCGCGTAATGGGGGATAAATTTCTCGGATTAATTCCCCGGCTGCGGCGGTCATTTTGGCAAACAGAGTCAATGCCGTGTCCTCCAGGGTGATAGGCACCCGCTTCTGGGCCACCAAGTCGCCGCAATCAGGCTTTTCTTCCATATAATGCAGGGTCACCCCGGTTTCGTTTTCGCCGTTAATCAGCACCCAATTGACCGGACAACGCCCCCGGTACCGGGGCAGCAGGCTGCCATGCAGATTCAGCGCCCCAAAGCGCGGCAGGTCCAGCAGCGGTTTTTTCAACATCTGGCGATAATAACAGGAAAAAATAAAGTCGGGCGCCAGCCGCCGCATGACTTCGACAAACTGCGGGTCGTTGGGGTCAGCCGGTTGATAGAGGGGATGATATTGCGCCCAGGCCAGCTCTCGCACTGAGGCAAACCAGATATTCTCGCCCGGATCATCAGCGTGGGTGACTACCGCCACAATTTCATCACCATACTGCCGACAAAGGTCCCCCAGGACTTCCAGACAGATATGGCCGATATTATGATAGCCGAGGAAGATCAGGCGCATATTTTGAGCTTAAGACCAAAAACTAGTTGAAGCTGTTCTATTTCCGCAGGTCTGGGCCAGCGCCCAGCTGCTGCCGGATGACATAGCGGGGCCGCTGGCGCACCTCGCGATAGATACGGCCGACATACTCGCCGATCAGGGCCAGACCAAACATCTGTAAGCCAATGAACACGAACAGGATGGCGAACAGGGTAAACACCCCCTCGACCTCAGGCCCCACCACCAGGCGGCGGATAAACAAAAAGATGCCAAAACCCATACCCAACAAGGCAATCAGCAGACCCAAGAAGCCCACTGCATGGATGGGAAAATGGGAAAAGCCGGTCATGAAGTCAAAATTGAGGCGAATCAGTTTCCGGATGCCATACTTGGACTTTCCCCCCTGCCGCTGGGCATGGCTGACCGGGATCTCGGCTATGCGCTGGGCAAAACTGTTGGCCAGAGCAGGAATAAAGCTGGCGGACTCGTGACACTGATTGATGCTATCGACGATTTCCCGGCGGTAGGCCCGCAGCATACAGCCATAATCATGCAACCGGACGCCGGTGACCCAGGACATCAGCCGGTTCATCGACCGCGACGTCAGCCGGCGGAACATGGAGTCGTGCCGGTTCTCCCGCCAACCGCCGACCGCATCATAACCTTCCTCCAGTTTGGCGATCAGACGCGGGATCTCTTCCGGAGGATTTTGTAAATCGGCGTCCAGAGTGACCATGACCTGACCCCGGGCGGCCTGAAATCCGGCAAAGATAGCCCGGTGCTGGCCAAAATTGCGGTTGAACCGGATGGCCCGCAGGTGATCCGGATGCTGCTGATGCAGTTCAGTCAGAATCTCCCAGGAACGGTCCTGTGAGCCGTCGTCAACAAATACAATTTCAAAGCTGCGACCCATGCCGGTCAGAGTGTGCAGCAAACGCCGGACCAGCTCAGGTAGATTGTCTTCTTCGTTATATACTGGAATTACTACGGAAATATAAGGCGAAGCCTCGTGTCGGGATAACATCGGCCGGATAGAACCATCCATGATTGATAATTAAATTCCTCTAATTAATAAAAAGGCCGACGCAAATATTGTCGGCCTCAGGAAAACAGACACCTATCGGAGCAGGCCATAAGCCGAGTTCTGTCCCGGATAACCGGTGGTGATCATTCCTCTAGGACCACAGTTGCCTGCGGCCTCCAGCGACCTACCCGAGAGCTTCGGGCGGGCTACCCTCAAGCGCCCTCCTATTTGGTCTTGCTCCGGGTGGGGTTTACCTAGCTTCCGATGTCACCATCGGAACTGGTGAGCTCTTACCTCACCGTTTCACCCTTACCGAGACAAAGAACTCGTCCCGGCGGTCTATTCTCTGTGGCACTTTCCTTGGGGTTACCCCCACTGGGCGTTACCCAGCACCCTGCCCTGCGGAGCTCGGACTTTCCTCTCGCCGCCCAGAACGGGCGGCCAGCGATCACCTGGCCTACTCCGATACGGGGCCTGCTAGTTGATTAAATTATAATCCACTGTGGCCTTTTGGTCAATGGCTTCCTGGGCTAAGCGATCGGCGTGTTGGTTTTTCGCCCGATCTACATGTGAAATAGCATAAGCCTCGAAATTGTTCAACCGGATTTTGGCGGACTGCCACAGAGGCTTCAGCTTCGGGCTTCTGACCTGATAGCCTCCCTGGAGCTGCTCTACCACCAGTTTGGAATCCGAAAAGATATAAAGGCGGCGCACCCCCCGGCGCCTGGCGGCTTCCAGCCCCAGCAGCAGGGCGCGATACTCGGCTTCATTATTGGTGGCCTCTCCCAAATATTCTCTGAGTTCAGCCTGAACCCGCCCCTGGCTATCCCGCAGCACCGCCCCGGCTCCGGCCGGACCGGGATTGCCGTGAGAGGCCCCATCAACATATAAGGTCCAGTATTCCTGGTCCAGGGAGCGATAATATTCCGCGGTTTCCCAGAAAGGCATCTGCCAGTCTTTCAGACTTAGGTTGTAACGCTTCAACATGCCAGGAATATAAGGATTCTCCGCCAGGGCATAGAACAGCTCGGCCCGATTCGCAGACCTGGACGCAGCAGCAGTCATCCTACCGCGGTTTCCGAAGCCAGTTCCTCGGTGTCAGCCGGCCCCAGCCAATAGATAATCCGCTGGCAATGCGGGCAGGTCAGAATCTCTTGTTCCTTCTGGAGCTCAATAAAATGCTGGGGCGGCAGATTCATATGGCAGGCCATACAAACCCCCTGGCGGACCTCGGCGATGGCGGTGCCATTCCGCCGTTCCCGGATAAACTCATAACGTTTTAAAAGATTAGGGGAAATCTGTTGCAGGACCTGCGGTCGCTGCGCGGTCAGTTCCTGAATCTGCTGATTGACCGTGGCCAACCGCTCCTCCACTTCCGCCCGCAATCCCTCGATCTGGCGTTGCAGGGTGATTATCGCCTCTTGTTGCTGGGTCAGGGTTTGATGATGGACCTCAATGGCCTCCAATAATTCCAGGATCTCAGTCTCTTTCTGATCCTTACGATCCTCCCGGAAGGCAATCTCCCGAAGCATCGCCTTATATTCAATATTATCTTTGATCTCCATCAGCCGTTCCCGGCTGCGGGTGATGCTTTCATCCATCACAGTCATCTCTGATTCCAGTTGGCGATGCTGACTCTCCAATTCCTCCACTTTTTGTTCTTCTTTCTGTTTCTCCTGCTGGACTTCCGATAACTTGGCCTCTAGTTCCCTCAGGTTGGCCGGAATTTCTTCCAGCGCCTGAGAAAGGGCCCGGATTTCCTTATCCAGTTGCTGCAAGGCGATCAATTGCCTTAATTCTGCTAGCAATGCTAAACCTCCAACATATGATTTTTTAACTATAAATAATGAAACGGGTCTTGCCCCCAGGCGTCGATGATAACTTTTACCGGCATGCCTTCCTGATCCAGTCTTTCCTGGAGCTTCTGGCCCCAGGCCGGCATAAAGATCGACTCGGTGGCATAATGGCCCAGATCAAGAATGGCCATGCTTTCCAAAGCCCAAGGGACCGCTTGATGATAGCGGATATCGCCGCTGAGATAAAGCTCCGCCCCCTGTTTCCAGGCGGCTTCGATCAGGTCGCCGCCGCTGCCGCCGCAGAGTGCCACTTTTTTGACCATCTCCGGCGGCTGTCCCACCGCTTTGATTATTGACACCTGGAACAGGGTCTTGAGGTGCTGAACAACCTGCGGCCAGGGACGGGCCTCAGGCCACTCTCCCACTCGACCTAAGCCGAGAGACCGTCCTGGATTTTTTAAGGGATAGAGGTCATAGGCCACTTCTTCATAGGGGTGGGCGGCCCTGAGACGCTCGATTACTGCGGCCACCCGGCTTTCCGGCACCAGGATTTCCAATCGCGACTCGCTGGCCCGGGATAGCACTGTGACCTCGCCGCGAAAAGGCTGCGCCCCGGCCAAGGGCCGGTAGGTCCCCTCCCCGCGGGCCGCAAAGGAGCAGTTTCCATACCTTCCGATCACTCCGGTGCGGTCGTCGAACAGGGCCTGGCGCACCTGGTCTTCATAACCTATGGGGACAAAAACCGCCAACTTATACCAACTATCAGCCTGGGTTTCCTGAAGCACCTGGATCTGGTTTAATTCCAGGGTCCGGGCCAAAAAATCGTTCAAACCGTGCTCGGCAATATCCAGGTTGGTATGGGCTGCGGCCAGGGCCAGGTTGTGCTTCAGGGCCAGGCTTAACAGCCGCCCGGTGGGCGTATCCAACCGGAGGCATTCTAGGGGTTGAAACAGCACCGGGTGATGAGTCAAAACCATCTGGGCGCCAGCCTCAACCGCGCCCTGCAGAACCGCTTCGGAAGGCTCCAGGGCCACAACCAGAGTCTTCACCTCCTGCTCGGGATGGCCAACCTGCAATCCCACCCGGTCCCAGGCCAGCGCCAGTGAGGCCGGGGCCTGCTCTTCAACCAGGGCCAGAATGTGCTTAACGGTGACTGCCATGGTTAATAAAAAAGGGGTGCTCGGCCAGCACCCCAGAGCTATATCCCCACTGGTGCTCAAGGGGATAACGATTAACTTGTCGCAATATAAGCATCTTGCCTCTGATATTGGTGGGCCCACCTGGATTCGAACCAGGGACCTTCCGGTTATGAGCCGGTGGCTCTAACCGCTGAGCTATGGGCCCCAGATTGATCCTGCCTGGCCGCCGCATTCACTTCCGCCCGCAGACCTGATCTGTCCAGGCTGGAGGTCCATATTAGGTGGCTTTGGCCCTCCTTGGCCAGTCAATTAAAAAATTGCCTTATATAATTATAATCCATAAAACCTTGCGCAATGCAACCCTAATTCTCAATCAGTAAAAATCCGGTTGGCTTCCCGCCATTGCTGGTGAATGGTATCATAATTACCGATCTGATAATAATATCTGTGACTTCCAGCTCTTATTCCATCCCTCTCCCCGTTGGAGAGAGGGATGGACAGGTCTCTTATCAATTATAGCCGATTACGATACACAACACCAGCATCCGCAATTTCCGGAATCAGTATTCAATAAAGCTGTGCAGCTGTTTGCTGCGCGAAGGATGGCGCAATTTGCGAATCGCTTTACCCTCGATCTGGCGAATGCGTTCCCGGGTTACGGCAAAGTTACGCCCCACCTCCTCCAGGGTATGGTCGGCCTTTTCGCCGATGCCAAACCGCATGCGGATGACCTTCTCCTCGCGACTGGTCAGAGTAGACAGCACTTTTTGGGTCTGTTCGGCCAGATTGAGGTGTTCCACCGCCTCTATCGGCGAGGCGATTTTGCGGTCCTCAATGAAATCTCCCAGGTTGCTGTCTTCCTCTTCGCCGATGGGAGTATCCAGGGAAATCGGCTCCTTGGCGATTTTCAAAACCTTGCGGACTTTGTCCAGGGGAAAATCCATTTTTTCGGCAATTTCCTCTGGTGTCGGTTCGCGGCCAATTTCCTGGACCAGATAACGGGTGGTGCGGATGAGTTTGTTGATGGTCTCAATCATATGGACGGGGATGCGGATCGTCCGGGCCTGATCAGCAATGGCTCGAGTGATGGCCTGTCGGATCCACCAGGTGGCGTAGGTGCTGAATTTATAGCCCCGTTCATATTCAAATTTATCGACCGCTTTCATCAGGCCGATATTGCCTTCCTGGATCAGGTCCAGGAACTGCAACCCGCGGTTAGAGTATTTTTTGGCAATGCTCACCACCAGGCGCAGATTGGCCTCCACCAACTCTCGTTTGGCAGTGGTGGCCTGCCGCTCCCCTTTTTTGATCCGGGTCTGAATCTCCACAATACGCTCCGGAGTCAGGTCTAATTCCTGCGTCGCCTTTTTCAACTGTTTCTGAGCCGCATTCCAGCGTCCTTCCAGTGCGATCAGTTCCTCCGGAGATAGAGTAACTCCATGGTTAGGCCAGGAGTTGCCTCCCTTCCCAACTTTTTTAAGATTTTTGCAAGCCTTTTTAAATTCTGCGGCATTCATCCCGGTGGTTTCCAAACATTGGGCCATGGTCTGCTGGGATTCTTGCACTTTGCGGGCTAGCAGTGATATTTTTTGGATAATTTTCTCCAAATGCCGCCGGTCGATCCGTAACTGCTTGATCAACTTGGCTATCTCGCGTCGATCGCGCTGAAGTCGGACCTCAAGAGCAGCCTTTTTTTCCGTGGCCAGACCGTCCTTCCTTAGAGATGCCACGAGCTTGCGGCTGTGATCCTCTAACCGCTTGATTTTATTAATTAGTTTAACCAGGTCATCTTTATTAGAGACCAGTTCTGTCTCCGGCTTCGCTTCCAGATCGTCGGCTAGGTCATCCCAGGCCATTTTTTTCTGGGCGATTTTTTCGGCCACCGACAATATTTCTTTGGTCCCTGCCGTAGTTTCCAATAAGGCACAGATGACTTCTTTCTCCCCCTGTTCGATGCGTTTGGCGATCTCCACTTCCCCCTCCCGGGTAAGCAAAGAGACCATGCCCATCTCTTTCAGGTACATCTTGACCGGGTCACCGATTTTAATCGGAGTTTCAGACTCAAACTCCAGATTGTTCTCCTCCATGGGCATATTTGCCATTGGCTGGAGAGCAATTTTCTGGGGGACCTCGATAACCTTCAGGTCCATGTCATCGAAGATAATCATATCATCTTCTGATTCATTAAAGAGCGGGGTGGCGGATACTGAGTCAGGTAAATCCTCGAGGGGGATGAACCCGCGGTTGTCCTCCAAGGAAACATAATCCTTGTACTCTTCAATATCTGTTCCCTTGCTCATGTGGTTTCTCCTTTTCCCCAGAAGGTCTTGGTTCTGCTTGCAAATTTTGCAACTGCAGATCAACGTCCCTGATCCGGGCCTGAATCGCCATAAACTCCTCCCCCGTTTGATTATTGTAGGCCCGGTGTAGTTGTTGCTTGAGCTGTTGTTGTTCCTTTTTTAATTGCCGTTTCCGGAAACCCCGGCAACAATCTTCCACCAGGGTTGCCAAATTCTCCACAGGGAATTCCTCTACCGCCAAAGATAAGGCACAGACCTGATTCTGGAGGCTGGTGGTTTCCATCTGGTTCACCAACAGGCCGTAGTCCAGCCGTCCATGCTGCTGATAGCAGATCAGGATCTGCGCTGCGATCTCCTTGAGATTTTCGTCCTCGAAGTCCTCCAGCCAGGTTTCCAGGCCGACCTGGGGTAGAATGGTGGGATGATTAAGGATCAGTTTTATTAATCGCTCTTCCAGGCTAACGAAAAACTCACCTCGGATAGCCAGCAAATTCACCGACTGTCTGGGTCCGGACTTCAAGGCCTGCTGGAGGATGGTCTCTTCCACCCCCAGTCGTTCCGCGGCCCGTCGGGTCCACAGGGTGCGTTCCACCGGATCATTCAGGGCCTGGAAATAGGGTTTCAACCGTTCCAGGGCAGTGACTTTGCCCTCAATCTGGCCTCCCTGAGAGTGTAGGATTTCTTCTAGGATGACCTCAAACAAGGGACGGGCCTGATCCCAGGGATGCCGGAAGATTTCTACCCCGTGGTTAAAGGCATAGCTGTCCGGATCCTCCCCCTTCGGTAAGGTCAGTACCCGTACCGGGAGACGTTCCCGGGCAAATTGTGGAAACGACCGCATCATGGCCTTCAGGCCAGCCTCATCGCCATCAAAGACCAGCACCACCCGCGGGACATAGCCCTTTAACAGACGCACCTGATCCTGGGTCAAGGCCGTGCCCAGAGTGGCCACTACCGGCTCAATGCCATGGACCCGCAGGGCCAACAGATCCATATAGCCTTCGACTAGAATAGCTACCTGGTGTTTCCGCAGGGCCTCGCGGGCCTGATAGAGGCCATAAAGAGAGCGCCCCTTCGAGTACAACGGGCTTTCAGGAGAATTCAGATACTTAGGCTCTCCCTCCCCCAGAACCCGCCCGCCAAAGGCAATTACCCGTCCTTGCTGATCCTGGATGGGAAACATCAATCGGCCCCGGAACCGGTCATAATACCCCCTTGACTGACGGGGGATGATCAGTCCCAGGTCACGCGCTGCCTCCAGCGAGCCACCTCGCGCCGACAGATGCTTTTCCAGAGCCCGCCATTCATCCGGCACAAAGCCCAACCGATAGCTGGCCACTACTTCCGGGTTTAGACCACGGCGGGACAGATAGGCTTGGGCTGGCGCTCCCTGCGGGGCTCGTAGATTGGCCTCAAAGAAGGCCGCGGCCAATTCATTGACCTCGTAGAAGGCTTGACGTTTCCGGGCCTGACGAGCATCCTCCGGCCGCAATTCTTTGGCATAGAGGGGAACGCCATAGCGGCGGGCCAATTCCATCGCCGCTTCGGGGAAGGTCAAGCGCAGGTGTTGCATGAGAAAAGTAAAGACATTACCGCCCACCCCGCAGCCGAAACAGTGAAATATTTCCCGTTCCGGATAGACAGTAAAAGAGGGGTTGGTCTCGGCATGGAAGGGGCACAGACCGACCAGATAGCTCCCGCGAGGCTTCAGATTCACATACTGCCCAATGACCTCGGCAATGGGGGCCGCGGCCTTGATCTCCAGCAGCTTGGATTCCGGGATGTAAGGAGCCATAAGATAAATGTTTGATTTCCGAAATTGGTTAAATAACGGTTCTTTCCTGACGCCCAACCGAATCCGGATCAGTCTTTGATGTCCACGGTAGTCACCCCCCGTCCGCCCTGGCTGATTTCTCCAGGGTAAAAATCTTTGACCATGACATGGTGGCGCAGATGCTCCCGCACCGCCTTCTGCAAACGGCCAGTGCCGATGCCGTGGATGATATCCACCCGCGGACAACCGCACAATACGGCCTGGTCCAACAGGCGATCCACCAAAGGCAGGGCCTCCTCCACCCTCAGGCCAATAATATTCAGGGTCGCAGAGGTCATTTCCGAAGTTCCGCTGATCTCCACTCCTCTCTGAGGATAGCTTCGAAATACCCTGCCGGTTCTGGCTTCCGGCCGCGCCGGTCTAATGTCCTCCTGCGGCATCCGGAGTTTTACAGTGCCGACCAGAACTTCAATCCGGCCTTCCTTGTCAGGCCCCGACATCACCACCCCTTCTCGACCCAAGGAGGAGAGAAAAACCTCCTGGCCGGTCTGTAACGGGACCTCCGCAACTGGCGAGGGTTCCGGGGAATTGGCAAAGAATTGATGCAGTCTGGCCTGCTGCCGGGAAAGTTCCTGGCGTAAAGGACCCCAGGATTGTTGCCCGCTTTCCAGACGCTGCAAGATCTGCTTAAATTCCGCCTCAGCGGCTTTAATGGCCTGAACTGCTGCCTGACGGTCCTCTTCCCGCCGCCGCCGATGCTCGTCCTCCAGGACCTGACGTTGCGCCTCCAGGTCAGCCATCTGGGTTGCCAGGGACTGTTCTTTTTGGACCAGTTCCTGGCGTTGCCGGGCCAGATCTTGTTGGGAAGACTCAAGTTGAGCCAGGAGTTGCATGGCCTGGACACCCTCCTGACCCAGGTATTGTTGGGCTTCGGCAATGATTTCGGGAGCCAGACCCAACTCCCGGGCGATTTTTAGGGCGTTACTGGGGCCAGCCACTCCGTAGGCCAGACGGTATAATGGCTTTTGGGTCTGTTCATCAAAGAGGACAGAGACATTGACAAAGCCGGGCTGTTCATGGGCAAAAGCCTTGAGTAGATGAAAATGGGTGGTTACCGCGCCATACGCCCCGGCCCGAGCCAGGGCGTTAAGCAGGGCCAGGGCCAAAGCCCCTCCTTCGGCCGGATCGGTAGCGGTGCCCACTTCATCCAGGAGCACCAGACACCGGCCGGCAATCTGGCTCAGAATGGCTGAGGCCCGCTTGATATGGGCTGAAAAAGTGCTGAGATTACTGGCCAGATCCTGGGTATCACCGATGTCGGCAAAGATGTGGTCAAAGACGCAGATTTCACTGCCCTCGGCTACCGGAATCGGAATACCGCATTGGACCATCAGGGTTAACAGGCCCAAGGTCTTCAAGGTTACGGTTTTGCCGCCGGTGTTGGCCCCGGAGATCACTAAAAAACGCTGCTGGGGGTTAAGCTCCAGGTCTACTGGCACCACACCCTGGAGTCCGTCCCGGCCTCGCTCGCGGGCCAAAAGCAGTGGATGTCGGGCCTCTTTGAGGATCACTCGCCCCTTGTGGGTCAAAATCGGGGCCCGGGCCTGGAAATCTCGGGCATATAGGGCCTTGGCATTTATAGCGTCTAATTCAGCCAGGATGGCCAGGTTTTCCCGGATCGCCTCCTGATGGGCCCGAACCAGGTCGGTTAATTGCCTTAGAATGCGTTCCTGCTCGCGTTTTTCCTCATTGGTCAGGAGGTTGAGGCTGTTATTGAGATTAATGACCTCAAAGGGCTCTACAAAGAGGGTAGCCTTGCTCTGCGATTGATCATGAATGATCCCTGGCACCCTCCCCTTGCACTCAGCCTTAAGGAGGATGACATATCGACCATTGCGCTGTGCCACCAGACGATCCTGGAGCGCCTCTTTAAACTCGGGCTGGAAAAATAATTGCCGTAACTGGCGGGTCAGGTGCTGCCGGGTTCGGGCCATTTCTTCCCGGAGCCGTTGTAGTTCCGGACTGGCCTGGTCTAGAATTAGGCTGTGGGGGCTGATAGCGTTTTGGATGGCCTGGCGCACCGGGGCCAGTTCCTGCAGACGCAAAGCCCGGCCGGCGATCAGGGGATATTGGTCGACAACGTTGGCAAAATATTGGCGTACCCGGCTAACCAGCCGTAATACCCTTACGATCTGATTAAAATCAACCGGTTCCAACAGGCTGCCGGGAATCTTCACCCGTCCCAGAAGTTGGGCTAAATCGGGAAACTTCTCCAAGGGACAGGGACCCTCGACCGTGGTCAGTTCGCCCTGTTCCGTCACTTCCTGGAGCCGGGCGGAAATGTAGTCATGGTCGGAGTGGGGTGAAACAACTGCCAAACGGGCTCGCCCCAGAGATGACCTGGCATAACCCTGTAATACTTTAATCAGCTCTGGAAATTCCAGAGCTCTCAAGGTCTGCTCCGCCATGTCAGAGTCGTATCGGTTACGAAAGTTATGAGATAGGTGATTCAGCTTAAGGCCGCTAAATGTTGCCTTACTAACTCATTAATTACCTTTCCGTCGGCCCGGCCTGCCAGCCTGGCCATAGTAGCCTTCATTACCTTGCCCAGATCTCGGGGCCCGGTAGCTCCCACCTCTTGTATAACTGCCGAAATTTCCTGGTTCAGTTCGGCTTCCGAAAGTTGGGGTGGCAAAAAAGAAAGGAGGAATTGTAATTCCTCCTCTTCTTTCTGAGCCAAATCTAAGCGGCCAGCTTTGGTATATTCTGCACTGGCCTCTCGCCGTTGTTTTATCTGCGATGAAATCACTGCGATAATTTCATCATCGGTCAGTTGGCGTTTTTCTTCTTTTTCACGATTTTTCAAAGCCGCACGGACCATCCTTAGTGCCGCAAGCTTGAGATTTTCCCTATCCTTTAAAGCGGCTGTAAAAGCCGTGTCAATCTTCTGGTAAAGGGACATCGCCTAGCCTCTGGCCCCAAATTTCCGCATGCGTTTTAGAGCCCGTTTTTTGGCCGCCAATGCTTTTTTCTTCCTCTTGACGCTAGGTTTTTCGTAGTGTTCCCGTTTGCGGATGTCCGAGAGTATTCCAGCTTTCTCACACTGCTTTTTAAAGCGCTTTAAGGCCAGTTCAAAGGGCTCATTTGCTTTCACCCTTACGCCCGGCATTCATTTTCGCCTCCTCCCCTGTTAAATCAAGCCGTTACACACCCCGTTTCCTACCCTCACTTAGTTTATCGCATTCGATAAAACTTAACTTTAAATTCCGGGGTTTTATTTGGCAAATAAATTGAATTTATTAAATTTATCATTTACTTTTTTACTGTCAAGTCATTTTTTCAAACTGTGGCATTGAACCAGCAATGCAGGCGCTGATCAGCCGAGCTATAGACTTTTTTGACTTCCAGGGTTTCCGCCATGGGGTCGGGGAATGAAGTTTTCTCGTTCCCGCCCGGATACTTCTGATAGACTTCGCTAAAGGTAGTTTCACCCAGGGTTACGCCCAAGAGGGTAAAACCGCTGACCAGGAAGATCACCAAAGTTATCAGGGTTAGGCATCTGGGAAAACTTCTTATCGGTCTCCTGTTCCGCGCTTAGGGCGGTTATCAAGCGGTTAGGGGTTAATTAAAGGAAATTATCCGGATTCCGGGCCGCGGCCGGAGAATTTCCCCCGCAACATCCACCACCACAGCCACTTGGTCGATGAGGGCCGTATCACTGGTGCCTACTGGAATAGGCTCTGCTATCAGGGCTTTTTCGGGTACGGCGACGGCCTGGGCATCACCTGCCAGGCCGTGGTCGCGGAAGAGCTGCCGGGTTCGGGCGGCTAATTCGCCGCTGCGGCTGAGGGGCGCGTCATACCAAACCTTTACCGGCCCGACCCGGTGCTCTCGCAGATATTGGGCCAGCAGGTTGAGGGCATGGTCAGTAGTGGCGGAAGGTCGGTAACTTCTGGAAATTTCACCAACATCGCGAATAAAGCCATCATCTGCCGCGACCAGGGGCAGACCCCTTAACCCGCATTCCAGGGTAATCAGCACGTTATGGCCATCCAGTCCCAAAGGCCCGGCCCCCAGGACTGCCAGAGTCGCCAGTTTAGCCCGCCGCCGGGCCGCAGTGGGCGGGTCAAATACCCCCCGGTGCAATAACTGCCGGGCAGTATAGCTCTGCTGGTAGCGGTTCCCCACCAGGTTCAACGCGGCCTGACGGGGATAGCCCCGGGTCAGAAGATAACGGTAATCTCGCGCGGCTTCCTGAAGCTGTGGCGTTTCAAGGTCTTCTAAGATCAAATTAGCCAGACGTGGCCCGCTGACCCCCCAGGTAAAATAATATTCAATACTTAAGGAATCAGACCCCGGCGCTTATAATCCCTCTTTAGCCAGTTCCTCGATCAAGG
This sequence comes from Deltaproteobacteria bacterium, assembly GCA_019309545.1. Lineage (NCBI taxonomy): Bacteria > Pseudomonadati > Myxococcota > Myxococcia > Deltaproteobacteria bacterium. The sequence goes on along the minus strand of JAFDGA010000024.1, from coordinate 19,457 downwards.
TCTTCTGTTTTTTGGTAAGGTCATCCGGAACGTCAACAATAATCCGGACATATTCATCTCCCCGGGACTTGCCGTTGGCCTGGGGAAGGCCATATCCCTTAAGACGCATCTTGGTATGGCTTTGGGTGCCAGCTGGAATCTTCAGGCTCATGGTCTTGCCGTCCAGGGTGGGAACGGTGACCTTGGTCCCGATAACGGCATCGGTAAATTTAATATGTTTGTCAATATAGAGATCATTGCCCTCGCGTTTAAAGACGGGGTGTTCGATTTCTTTTATTCTGATATACAAATCACCGGGAGGGCCACCGACCGGACTGGCTCCACCCTTACCGGCTAGCCGCAGTTTTTTCCCGGGGCTGGTCCCGGGAGGCACTTTCACCGAGAGCTTTTCTATCCTGCCATCTCGGTTAAATTGGACTAATTTCTCCGTGCCATAGGCAATTTCATGGAGAGTTAAGGGTAATTCCACCTGCAGGTCCGGCCCCCGGACCGGGCGGGTCTGGTTTTCAAAACCGCCCAGATCGGTATAATCAAAAATTCTGCCCTTGCCTCTCTTGGTAAACGGGCCATAAGCCCGACTCCGGCCCCGGCCTCCGAAGAGTCGACCAAAGATATCGTCGGAGATGCCGAAATCTCTAAAAATATCAGTAAAATCAAATCCCCGAAAGATGTCTTCCTGAGAGAACTTGGCCTTGAAGGCACTGGAACCGTAGGCATCATATTCTTTACGCTTTTCAGGATTACTCAGGACCGCATAGGCCTCGCTGATTTTTTTGAACATCTCTTCGGCATACTTGTCTTCCTTGTTCTTATCGGGATGATACTTGAGGGCCAGACGGCGGTAGGCCTTCTTGATCTCTTCCGGACTGGCGTCCTTGGCGACGCCCAGAATCTGATAATAATCCTGATCAGCCATTGTACTATTGATAAGCTTGACGCCCTGATTACCTCATTTTGCTGAAAAGTTATGGGTAGCTTCAAGTAGCGCTCAATTAAATTATAAAAGGCGGCCAATGGTTTGTCAAGACACCGGTAATAATATAACTTATTATATTTATTATTTTTTTGTATCAAACAATAATATTTTAAGGTGAAAAAATTCACAGCATCGGCTTGATTATTTTTTTTAATTGTGTTATCAATGCCAAGTTGGATAGTATATAAAATCTGCTCCGAAAGAAGCTGTAAGTTAATTTAAATAATTTAAATGGATTGCCGGTTAAGGAGGTAATTTTATGACAGCATTGGCAGGCGGTTTAGGGGCGGTTATTCTGGGGATCATTGGTTTGACCCTATGGTTTGGAGATTTCTTAACCCTGTTGAAGGGCGGCATTCCCTTATTGCTATTGTTAGGAGGGGCTTTAGCGGTCTACTTGGGATTTGAAGAGGCGAAAGACAAGCTATTTAAAAAGTCCGAAACATCTGGCTTCGAAGCTCCCAAAGCTACCGAGGCAGAGGTCGAGAAATATAAGGCGGAAGTCGAAAGTTTAAAGGCGGAAATCGAGGAGCTGAAGAAAAAGGCGGAATAGCTTCCTATCCCTGACTGGAAAGGCCTCCTGCGGCCCTAACCCAGGGGGCCTGGGTCAATCTCCCCACAGATCACCTGTCTTATCTCCCCAACGGCGGTCTGAATCAGCAATGCCCCTTCCGGGGTTACATCCAAGGCCAAGCCAGTGATGGTCCCTGAACCTTGCCGCACGGTCACGGTTTTGCCCAGACTCACTGCGGCTTGACGCCACCGCGCTAAAATGGGGGCAAATTCCCGGGCTTGAAATCGGCCGTAGAGGCGGTCCAGGGCCTCCAACCAGGCGCGCAGGATAGCCAGCCGCGAAAACCTACCCCCGCCTTGGGCCAGGGAAGTAGCAATGGTTGCCAAAGCCGGGGGAAAACTAGAGGTATTGACATTGACCCCCAATCCCAGCACCAGATGGCTCATTTGATCGCTTTCGGTTTCCATTTCCGTCAGGATGCCACCTAATTTTTTCTCCTGCCAAATGAGGTCGTTGGGCCATTTGATACCCACCCTGATCCCGGTGGTCTGTTCCAGGGCTTGCACCACGGCCACCGCGGCGGTAAGGGTGAGTTTGGGCATTTCCACCGGGGGCAGAGCCGGGCGGAGGATAATGGAGACATAGATGCCGCTGCCCGGCGGGGACTCCCAGTTCCGGCCCAGTCGGCCCCGGCCAGCAGTTTGGCTTTCGGCCAAGATTACCGTCCCCTCCGGGTATCCTTGCCGGGCCAGTTGTTTGGCCAGGTCATTGGTCGAACTTAAGTTAAAGAAATGATAAAAAGGGCCTCGCAAAAATTTCGTGTCCAGGTCCCGGGCGATCTCCGCCGGCAGGAGCAAGTCCGGGTGTGCTTCCAGCCGATAGCCGCGCCGGGGGCTACCGACAATCTGGTAGCCGGCTGCCCTAAGACGCTGGAGACGTTTCCAGACTGCGGTGCGGCTCGCCCCCAAGCGGGCAGCCAGGGTTTCCCCGGAAATGTAATCGGAAGACTGCCTCAGGGCTCCCAAAAGCTCTTGCTGGATGGGATCGAAGTCAGGGGTACTTCCCAGTGGTGGACGCTGGTTCATGGCATGGCCTTAGCGAGGGCTCTCTGTAACCGATTTTCTCTGTCTCATGGCGGAAAATTATTCCGATGACGGGGTCTGGGACGGCGGGTGATTGTAGCGCTCTACTATAGCCCTTTTCAGGGAATTGTTATAGACTGCTGCCCCTAGCACCACTCCCATTACCAGGCCAATGATCGCCGCAGTGACAGAGGGGTTAATCAACAGCGCAATACACAATCCGGTGAGTCCATAGGCCAGGGGGATATAAATCTGGGACGGAGCCAGGTGACAGGCTGGCACCAGGGCCAGGATAAGAGCAAGCGCCAAAGCCTTGCACCACCAGCTAGGGTCTCCAGGCTTACGCTGGTGATAACACTGCATGTTACCATTATGGCATTAATGATTCGAGGATGCAACCATTTTGAGGGTGTATCAGGGATGCCTATCATCCATGTCTGGCAAGCCGATAAGCCCATTACAGCCGGGCCGCGACCATGACCAGGAACCACCCTCCCATGCCTAGATTGACCAGCCAGGTCAACCCCCAGAGAGTGGTCTGCCCCTGTGGCTGCCGATACTGTCGGCGTTTGATCATTTCCTGATTGACCACCGCAACAAGAATGATGAGCCATAACCCCTGATGATAAGGCAATCTAACTGCCGGCAACAAGATACACAGGACCAGCCCGATGATAGTCAGAATATTGGCCAGGGTATAAACCAAAGCGCCGCTGATCAGGCCTAAACGGGTCACCAGAGTCAGCCGGCCGGTCTCCAGGTCAGAGGCATAATTCCGAAATCCCTGGGTCAGGTAAACACAGAAACCGGAAAAACTTAAGGGTAGACCATATAGAAACAGTTCACTGGCCCAATGGCCGCTCTGGATATAAAAACCGGCTAATAAGGGCAACAGGCCCAGAGCAAATCCGGCTACCAGCCCGCCTGCCGCCCGAGTGAGCCAAGTCCGGGGAATGGCGACCACAAAATAGCCTCCCAGGAGGACGAGAATCACCAGAGGCATGGTCAATCGGGCGGTATGAAAATAAAATTGCAACAGGCCGCCGATTGCCGCGGCCACCCCAACCGCTGCGCAGGACATTTGTTTGATGGTGGATTTAGAGACCAGCCCGGTCAACCACCAGGGGACATCGGCCGGCAAGCGAGTTACCGAGATGGCCATCGGCGGTTTTAGGGATTCCGGCTCGTAGAACTGTCCGCCCCATAAAGCCGCCATGATCAGGGAGGCCAACCCCAAGCTGGCCCAGCCGGCCACCGCCAACCGCAAAGGATAGCCATTGACCGGGGCCAGCAGCGTCCCCACCCAAAAGGCCATTACACCGGACAATAACAGGGGCAGGTACGACCATCTGAGCCAATTTAGTTGATTGACCTCGGGAGCCACGAATCCTTCTTCAGTTTAATTAATAATTAAACTTTATCCCCCCTACCCCGGGACGTCAAGATAGACCGGTTAGCCCAACCACGGAGAGCCAAAATTTCCCTTTTGCAAGGCAAGCCAGACATTCTGAGTTATAATATACTTGACTTAATATTTATTACTCGGATCATAAAATAAATGAATCGGGATTAGAAAAAACAGCTCTTGGGAGAGGAGGTTGGGAAGGGAACTTGAGGGAAGGGCGGTGGGCCGGCGGTCCCCCGGCCCTCCCCTCAGATCAACCCTTTAAATGCTCGGAGTAATATGTCTAACATGGAAATTCAGGAGAGATTAGAAATCTTGGCCCAGGTGGCGGAGAGATTGGAACGCTGGCGGGATGACCTGGTGGCCGCGGAGGCGGAGGATATTGGCGCACCATATCAGATCGGCCATATCGAATTGGATATAGGCATTGACCACCTGGGCAGCATGGCGGTAGAGGTCCCGCATGTGGCTGGTAAAGCTCCCTATGGGACCGTGGCGGCAATTTTTCCTTATGATGCCCCGGTAGTAATGTTGGCCCGGGTCGGCGGGGCCGCGGTCCTGGGCGGCAATCGGTTCCGATTCAGCTTTTCCTCCCAGACTCCCCGGACTGCCCGGGTTATCGCCGAGGTGGTGCGACCTTTTCCGATCTTTGAGCCAGTAGTGGGCCAGGCCAATCCCCAGTTTGGCCGCCAATGCATTGCTGATCCGCAGGTGAGAGTCTTTTTTATCTCCGGGGGCAGCGAAGTGGGAACCATCTACGAACAGGCCGCGGCTAATTTTGACAAGCTCTTTTTCGCCGGACCCGGCGGCATGCCCGCAGCGGTGCTATTAGCCGATACCTCGATCACGGCCGCAGCCCGTTATCTAGTCCGGCGGGCCTTTATCAACGGCGGCCAGTATTGTACCACGATAAAAAAGGCTTATATCCATTCAGAAATCTATGAGCAGGTTAAATCCGCGGTGTTGACCCAGTTGGCCGAAATCAAGGTGGGGGAGGTACATGATCCCGACGTCTGGATCGGCCCCATCATAGTGGAACGGACCCGCCGCTTGCTGTCTGAGAGCTTGGAGGCTATTCCCCGCCCCCGCTATCTGGTGCCGCCGCGCCTGGAGGGGAAGTGGATCTGGCCCTTGTTGGTGGAAGTTAAGGAGGTGCCGGATCTGGTGATGTTTGGCCCTTTCCTGGCGCTTATCAGGGTTAAGGATGATGCCGAGGCAATAGAGCGGGTGCAACAGACCGAATATCCTTTTGCGGTGTCGATTTTTGGGACACCCACTGCTGAAGCCCGGGAACAGCTGGAGCAGACCTTTGGAATGGTTTATGAAAACCCCAACTTTACCTTTACGCCCTTACGCCTGCCCTTTGGTGGCAAAAAACAGAGTGGCTGGATCTTGGAAAATAAGGACGGCAGCTTACAGCGCCGGGACGGTGCCTTCATTTATAGCGCCGAACTGGTCCAGGGGTAACTAGTTCGCCGATGTTATCCTCTAACTGGCCGAGCAACTATCAAGAAGCGGTGGCCTGTCAAAAAGCTTGCCAGGATAAGGTCAGACTGATCCCCCTCGCCACCCCGCCGCGGCTGGTAGCTGGTGTGGATGTGGCCTACGACAAAGTAGGTCCGGCCCTGTATGGGGCAGTAGTGGTAATGACGCTGCCGGATTTAGAGATAGTCGAAGCGGTGGGTGCTACCGGAGAACAACAGTTTCCTTATATACCTGGTCTCCTCTCCTTCCGGGAAATACCCATCCTGATTTCGGCCCTTAAGAAGGTCCGTCAGCGCCCAGATGTAATCCTGGTCGATGGCCAGGGGGTTGCCCACCCGCGGGGCTTGGGATTGGCCAGCCACCTGGGGGTTCTGTTACGGAGGCCCACCATTGGCTGTGCCAAAAGCCGGTTGATCGGCAAGGCCAATGAACCGGGAATGGAGAAGGGGAGCATCAGCCCCCTGGAATGGGAGGGTCAGGTAATCGGCTTGGTCCTGCGGTCCCGGCGGTCCTGCAAACCTCTTTACCTATCTCCTGGAAATCTGATTACCCTTGAGGAAACCCTACAGGTAGTGCTAAAATGCCTGGATAAATATCGCCTGCCGTTGCCTTTGCGAGAAGCTCATCTGCTTAGCCAGCGCCTGCGGGCCGGGTCCGCTGGTCCTGACTAGCGCCGGATTGACTTTTCCTAGACACCGGCTAACTTCATCTCTTTTGGAGAAGGGAAATTTGCCTTCCGCTCTGCCTCCAGGTGGCAGACGCTGGTTCCCTGGTTAACGCATTTATTTAGAGCGTGATCCCACTCCAGCCACAAGCAGTTCTGACATACACCTCGGATTTTGCCGTTTATGCAGATTATACCCACATCCCTTAAATCAGACATTTGCTAGCAGTCTCCCCTCCCGCTAGCTATCACCTTTCCCAGGTGACTTGCTATAGCGACTTTCAAAATAGATCTTCGACTTATTTGCCTACCCTTAACAAATAATTTATAAAATGTCGAGGAATATTTTAAAAGAATGTACTTGCTTTAAAAATCAACGGCTTAGCCTCAGGGTGAAGTATCTTGGCATCCACTACCTCGCCGATGAACAGATCATGGTCACCGGCCGGATAGGTATGGACCAGTTTCAGATCCAGGTAGGCATAAGCTTCGGGAAGAATGGGCGCCCCGGTAACGGCGGTATCATAAGACAGGCCGGCGAACTTGTCCACCCGGCGTCCACTCTTATAACCGAAGCGTTTACCCAGGTCCACCTGTTCGGTAGTCAAGACATTGAGCGCAAAGATGCCGCTTTTCTTGATCAACTCATGGGAATAGCGGGTAAACGCCACGGATACCATAATCAATAAAGGTTTGAAGGACACTTGGGCCACCCAGGCCGCGGTCATGCCATTGACTTTGTTCCCGTCTCGGCTAGTGAGTACACAAACGCCTTGGGTTATGGCAGAAAATACTACCTCCTGCATAATTTCTCCTCAGCCGTGCTTGGCAACCTTGCTTTGCGCTGTTATCCCCGGCATTAAGTAGTCATGATGCTTGTCATCCTGGCTGGATTCACTCAAAGGCGGATCTTCAACCCACGCTTCACAACTCCAAAATTGACCTACCCCTCGGTTTTGCCGGTAACAGAAACCCTTGAACTTCCAAGACCAGTAACGGCAAGTTTTGCAGATCTTCAATTATCTTTCTCCTTGGGCTGCCGACCTGGGTCACCTCATTCACGATTAACAGTCGGCTCATAATTGTTTTATAAATGCCCTACGCCGCTAGGTCAAGATAAATAATGGGTACCGGCGAAATAATCACTAAGCTGTTGAGATTCGAATAAATTTTAAGGTAAAAACCTCTGCCTTCTGAACAGGGACAGCGGTGATTTAATTTGACATTCCCTAATCAGGAATTTAAACTAGGCAGTCGTTGGGATATATCGGGCCGAGGAGGCTAAGGAAGCTGATTCATGATAGAAATTCGATTTCACGCCTGGGACCGCCAGGGAGTGGAAACCTCGGTCGAATTACTGGCCCTGGCAGCCATGGCCGAGGGCAAGTATGTGCAAGCATTTACAAATCAACCCTTACAGAAGGGAGCCCCGGTTAAGGCCTTTGTTAGAGTTAATGAAGTGCCGATTAGCTTAGCTGCCCAGATCGAGGAACCAGACGTCGCAGTGGTCCTGGATGAAAGTCTGTTAACAGTTCAAGATGTTACCCAAGGCTTGAAAAAGACCGGCATCCTAATTTTAAATACTGCCAAGGCACCTGAGGAAATCCGAGAAATCTACGGCTATCAAGTCACTTTGGGGGTTATCAATGGCAACCAGATTGCCCGGGAAATCCTGGGCACTTCCATGGTCAACACCATCATGCTGGGTGCGGTCATCAAGGTAACCCAGATAGTGCATCTGGAATCAATCGAACCGCCGATGCTGGAACACCTGGGTCGGTCAGCCCCCAAAAATCTTGCTGCCCTCCAGAAGGCCTACAAGGAAACAGTTATCCAGGAAAGAGAAACTTAAGGAGGCTGGACAGATTTTATCGCTTTCAGTCAAGATTGCTAGGGCGGTTTCGAAATCACTAAAATTATTAAGAACATATGTTCATTTTGGGTGGTACTGAATAAATTAAAAATCCAATTATTCTAAGCGAAATCTGATCTTCCTGATAAGATTTTATTTGACACTCTGGTTTAAGAATATTAAGCTTTATAATGGCTTTCGAACAATTGTATGCCATCCCAGTTGAGGAGGCCAATATATGTTAGAAATTCGATTCCACGGCCGGGGCGGACAAGGAGCAGTAACCTCGGTGGAGCTTTTGGCTCTGGCCGCCATTGAGGAAGGCAAGTTTGCCCAAGGTTTCCCCAGCTTCGGGCCGGAACGCCGAGGTGCTCCGGTATTGGCTTTCCTCCGCATTAACGACCGTCATATCCGTCTGCGTTGCAAGATTGCCCAACCGGATGTGGTGACTATTCTTGACCCTGGCTTGATACGCATTCAGAAACCGACCGCAGACTTGAAAGACAATGGCATAGTGGTGTTAAATACCCACAAGTCGATAGACCAAGTCCGGCAGGAATATGGCTTTAAGCATACCTTGGCGATAGTGGATGCCAATCATATTGCCCGAGAGGTGTTGGGAGTGCTGATTGTCAACACTACCATGCTGGGGGCCTTGATCCGGGCTACCGGAGTGGTTAACGTTGACTCCTTAGAGCACCCGCTGCGGGAACGATTCGGTCCCATGGCGGCCAAAAATTTTGCGGCCTTGAAAGCAGCCTACGACAAAACAGTGGTGGAGGAAGCTCGACCATGACCAAACCATTGGAGGACTACACCTGGCAAGAAGTTGAGCTGGGCGGGATCCTAAGGGAGCCGGGAAGTGCCAGGGATTATAAGGTAGGAGATTGGAAATCGCAGCACCCGGTATGGACCAAAAGCCACTGCATCCGTTGCGGGGTCTGCTGGACCGTCTGTCCGGAAGCGGCGATTATCGAGGAAACCGGGGGCTATTTTGATGTTAACCTCGATTATTGCAAAGGTTGCGGCATCTGCGCCCGGGAATGTGTCACCGGTTGTATCAGCATGGTAACGGAGGAAGAATGATGGCTAAGCGAGTGGGCATAGAGGTCTCCCTTGCCGTCAGCCATGCGGTGCAATTGGCCCGGGCCGAGGCCATCGCCGCCTACCCCATCACCCCCCAGACCCACATTGTGGAACATCTTTCCAGTCTGGTTGCCAACGCCGAATTAGAGGCGGAATTTATTAATGTGGAGTCCGAGCATTCCGCTATCAGCGCCTGTATCGGCACCTCCGCGGCCGGAGCCCGGACCTATACGGCCACCAGCTCCCAAGGTCTGGCCCTGATGCACGAAATCCTGTTCATTGCCTCGGCCATGCGCTTTCCCATCGTGATGACCGTGGCCAACCGGGCCCTCTCTGGTCCCCTAAGTATCTGGAACGACCATAGCGATATCATGGGGGCGCGGGATATTGGGTGGATTCAGGTCTTTGTCCAAAATGGCCAGGAGGCCTTTGACCATACCATTATGGCCTTTAAGATTGCTGAACATCGCAGGGTGCTGTTACCGATGATCGTCAATCTGGACGGATTTATCCTCAGCCACGTGGTGGAGGCCTTGGAGTTTACTGATCAGGACACCGTGGATCGCTTTTTGCCCCCTTATCACCCCTGGCATCAACTAGACCCCAAAAAACCGGTGACCATGGGGGCCTTTGGTATGCCCGAGATTTTCGCGGAATTTAAGATGAAGCATCAGGTTACCCTGATGAACTCCTATGACCAGATTATGAAGGTGTGGCAGGAGTGGGGGCAGCTTACCGGGCGGGATTATCATCCGGTAGAGCATTACAAAACCGAAGGCGCCAAGATTCTCCTGTTGACTATGGGTTGCTTGAGTGAAGTGGCCGAAATCGCCGTGGACGAACTGAGGGACGCGGGTGTGCCGGTGGGCCTGTTAAAGTTACGTCTGTGGCGGCCCTTTCCCTTTGCCGCCCTGCGGGAGGCGGTCAATGGCGCCGAACTATTAATCGTTTGCGATCGGGCCCTGTCGGTGGGCGGCCCTGGGGGGCCGGTACTCTCTGAAGTCCGCAGCGTACTTTACCCGCTTTCTCCCCAACCCAAAGTGCTTGGTTATATAATCGGCCTGGGAGGGCGGGATGTCCCGCCCGAGGACTTTAAAGAGATCGTGGCTCAGGCCCAGGCTGAAGCTGAACTGGGACCCCGTCAAGAATTTTATATGTATGGAGTAAGAGGCTGATGGATAAATTTGATGTGGCTAGCAGCCAAAAATACGATGTCTACGCCTCGCGCCTATTGCCCAAGGAGGAGTACTTCACTTCCGGCCATCGCTCCTGCCAAGGGTGTGGTGAAGCCCTGGCCGTGAGGTGGGTCTGCAAGGCCATTGGTAAAAATGCGGTTATTGCTCACGCCACTGGCTGTATGGAGATCGTCTCCTCCGGCTTCCCGCAGACGGCCTGGGTCCAACCCTGGATTCATGTGGCTTTTGAAAATACTGCGGCAGTAGCCTCGGGGTTGGAGGCTGGCTACAAGATTCTGGCCCGCAAGGGGAAACTTGCCGGTCACCCCCCCAAAGTGGTGGCTATGGGCGGTGACGGTGGCACCAGCGATATCGGCCTCCAGGCCCTGTCCGGAGCCATGGAACGGGGCCATGATTTCACCTATATCTGCTGGGATAACGAAGCTTATATGAACACCGGCATCCAACGCTCCAGCTCCACCCCTTATGGGGCCATGACCACCACCTCGCCGCCGGGCAAAAGAAGCATCGGACAACCCACCTGGAAAAAGAATATGGTGGCCATCGCAGTGGCACACGGCATCCCTTATGTGGCGACGGCCTGCCCCAGCTATCTGTTCGACCTCTATTTCAAAGTCAAACGCGCCGTGGAAACCCCGGGTCCGGCCTATATCCATATCCTGTCGGTCTGTCCCACTGGCTGGCGTTCGGCTACTGACCTGACCGTGCGACTGGGCCGCCTGGCAGTGGAAACCGGCGTCTTCCCGCTTTATGAGGTAGTAGATGGCCGTTATCGCCTGACCATTGAAATACCCAAACTGCGGCCCGTGAAAGATTATCTCAGGCTGCAGGGCCGGTTCCGGCATCTCCGGGAACCGGAGATCGAATTTATTCAACGCCAGGTGCTGGCGCACTATGATCTGTTATTGAAAAAATGCGCAGCACCCTATCCGGAATTTCCTCCCCTATCTCATGCTGAGGAAGGTGCATGATGGACGTAGAACGACTGGAATCAATTCTATCTCGATATGAGGGTTATCCCCAGGATCTGATCCCGATCCTGCAGGAAATCCAGGACCAGTATCACTATCTCCCCAAAGACGAACTGAAAGAGGTGGCGCAGCGGATCAACGTCCCCTTAACCAGAGTTTACTCGGTAGCCACCTTTTATAAGATGTTCAGTCTGACTCCCAAGGGACGCCACCAGTTGCGGGTATGCCTGGGCACTACCTGTCATCTCAAGGGCGGGCAACGCCTGTTAGAATCGATGACCAGTCACCTGGGAATCGAGCCGGGCTATACCACTCCGGACATGCAATTCTCTCTGGAGACGGTGGGCTGTTTGGGTTCCTGTGCCCAGGCCCCGGTGATGATGGTGGATGATAAATACTATGCTAGAATGACCATTGATAAGGTTCCTAAGATATTGAAACTCTATAAAGAATAACACTGAGAATACGTCATGCCTAAGATTGAATCGGTTGATCATCTGACAGAATATCGGCGCCAGGTTAGGGCCCGACGGGACCCTAAGCAGCAGCAGGTTTTGGTTTGCAGCGGCCCCGGCTGTCTCCCGATGGGAAGCACCGAGGTGGCCCAGGCTTTCCAGGAGCAGCTGCAAGAAAAGGGCCTGCAAGGTAAAGTCGTTCTGAAAAGCACCGGTTGTCACGGCTTATGTGCGCACGGCGTGCGGGTGCTGCTGCGGCCCCAGGAGATCGCCTACCAGAAAGTAACCCTCGAAGATGTCCCGGAAATCGTCGAGACCAGTCTGGTCGGGGGGGGAGTGGTTGAGCGTCTGGTCTATCATGACCCGGTCAGCGGGCAACCTGCCGTTCATAAGTCTGAAGTCCCCTTTTATCAGGGGCAAAAGCCGCTGGTGTTAAGGAAACTGGATGAGATCGACCCGGAAAGTCTGGACGATTATTTAGCCTTAGGCGGCTACCGTACCCTGAGGAAGGTGCTGTTCAAGATGACCCCAGAAGAAGTCATTGAGGCCGTGGAACGTTCCGGCTTGCGGGGCCGGGGCGGGGCCGGTTTTCTCACCGGACGCAAATGGCGCCTGTGCCGCCAGGTTCCTGGTGAACTGAAATTCGTCATTTGTAACGGCGATGAAGGCGACCCGGGGGCCTTTATGGACCGGGCGGTGATGGAAGGCGACCCCCACGCTGTTCTGGAGGGTATGATCGTCGGGGCTTTTGCGATCGGCGCTCGCCAAGGTTACATCTATGTGCGGCATGAATATCCCCTGGCCGTCAAACGCCTTTCCCAGGCGGTTGAGCAGGCCCGGGAATTCGGCCTCCTAGGTACCAACATTTTGAGATCCGGATTTGACTTTGATATCAAGATCAGTCAAGGCTCCGGGGCCTTTGTCTGCGGCGAAGAAACGGCCCTGATCGCCTCCATTGAAGGCAATATCGGGGAGCCTATGCCCCGACCTCCCTATCCGGCCCAGCAAGGGCTGTTTGACCTGCCCACGGTGATCAATAATGTCGAAACCTGGGCCAATGTCCCGGAGATCATCAATATGGGGCCGGAGTGGTTTGCCTCCCTGGGGACAGAAAAGAGCAAGGGCACCAAAGTGTTCTCCCTGGTGGGGGCGGTGAATCATACCGGCCTGGTGGAGGTGCCCATGGGTACCACCCTCCGACAGATCATCTTTGAACTGGGCGGCGGCATCCCGGGAGGCCGGGAGTTCAAAGCGGTGCAGACCGGCGGCCCCTCCGGCGGCTGTATCCCCAAGCAGTTCCTGGACCTGCCGGTCGATTATGACAGCCTCCAGGAAGTCGGCTCGATCATGGGCTCCGGCGGCATGATCGTCATGGATACCACCAGCTGCATGGTGGACGTAGCCCGCTATTTCATTTCGTTTCTGTTTGAAGAATCCTGCGGCAAGTGTACTCCCTGCCGGGAAGGCCTGCGGCAGTTATTGAGTATCTTAAACGACATCACTTCCGGCCAGGGCAAGGAGGAGCATCTTGCCCTGATGGAGGAAATCTGCACCACCATGGCCAACGCCTCCCTCTGCGGGTTGGGGCAGAGCGCCGCCAATCCGGTGCTTACTACCTTAAAATATTTCCGGGAGGAATACGAAGCTCATATCCGGGACAAAAAATGTCCGGCCCTGGTGTGCCGGCCCCTGCTGACCTATACCATTGACCCGGAGGCTTGCACCGCCTGTCTGGCCTGTGTCCGGGAATGCCCGGTGGGGGCGATCAGCGGCCCCAAGAAGGAAGCGCAACATATTGATCAGGACCTCTGCATCAAATGCGGCCGCTGTCATGATGTCTGCCAATTTGACGCGGATACCAAGTTGCGATCAAAGAGCTAAAATGCCCCCTCACCCTCGCCCTCTCCCCCGCCAGCGGGGGAGAGGGGATAAAGGATAAAATTACTCATTTGAAAGCTAATCGGTATAAGCTACAAGTCAGTTTCGAGTTCTAGTTTTAGGTAAAAACAGGGCTTAATATGTCATATAACTAACCAGTTAGTAGCGATGTGGATAAAATGGAGTCCGTCATGGAGGAAGTAGGTCTTCTGATCAACGGCATCTACCTCAAGGTGCCCCAGGGGTATACCCTGCTACAGGCTGCTCAACACCTCGGCGTCGATATCCCCACCCTCTGTTACCATCCCGAACTACCTTCGGAAGGCAATTGCCGGTTGTGTGTGGTAGAGATCGGCGAACATCCCCATACCCGCCTGGTCAACTCCTGTACCTATCCGGCCGAGTCCGGTCTGCAGGTGCAGACCCACTCCGAAAAGGTCCTGCAAGCCCGGCGTATGACACTGGAGCTGCTGTTGGCTCGAGCTCCCAAGGCCAAGATTATTCAGGATATGGCTGCCGAGATGGGAATCCATGAGTCCCGGTTTCCCAGCGAAGACCCGAATGAACTTTGCATCCTCTGTGGCCTGTGCGTCCGCACCTGCCGGGAGGTCGTCGGCGTCAGCGCCATCAGTATGGCTTACCGCACCCCTGGCAAGTTGGTGACCACCCCCTTTCTGGAGCCTTCCGACGCCTGCATCGGCTGCGGTTCCTGTGCCTTCATCTGTCCTACAGAGGTCATCCCTTATATTGAACAAGACGGCAAGCGCATCATCTGGGGACGGGAATTCGAGATGGTCCGCTGTAATGTCTGCGGCAACTATATCGCCCCCCTGGCCCAACTGGAATACTGGGCCAAACTTACCGGGGAACCGGTGGAACACTACTTCGTCTGCCGCGACTGCCGTTAAAAATACATTCAAAGCCTAATATTATCCGGCGGTTCGCTTTATTGCGTCCTCTAATACCAACTTGCGATCAAAGAGCTAAAATGCCCCCTCACCCTCCTCCTCTCCCCCGCCGGCGGGGGAGAGGGGATAAAGGACAAAATTACTCATTTAAAAGCTAATCGGTATAAGTTTATACTTTATCTTAATAACTTTATCAGGGCGGGTAAAACACACCAATATAATATTTAGGTTTTTGTTATTAACTGAATAGTGGCTAATGAGGCTAGCCTTTCTTAAAAATAAACTACCGCAAATCCTAAAAAATTTTCCTGAGGTCAGTCTGGTTTATCTATTCGGTTCGCAGGCTGAGGGTCGTTCCGGGCCGCAGAGTGACTATGATCTGGGAATTTTGTGTGACCGAGGTCAAGATCCCCCCCCACGGCATGGCCGTCTGCACCAGGCCCTAACCAGTCTCCTCAAACCTGCTAAGGTGGACGTGGTCTGGTTAGGTCAAGCCCCTATTGAATTGGCTTACGCCATTATCTGGCAGGGTAAAGTCCTTTATCAGCGCGATCTGGCGATCCGGGTGGAATATGAGGCTCAAATTATGAGTCGTTATGCCGATTATCTCCCAGTCTTGCGGGCCTGGCGGCAGGAAATTTTAGCAGGAGGGCAACGTGCCAGTCGAATTCAGTGGTATCGAGAGGCGCTTGGACGAACTGAGCGAACGCTTGGCCAGATTAGAGCCGCTCAGAGCCAAGAAACGGGCCGAGTTTGACCAGGACCCGTACCTGCGCGATATTGTGGAGCGAAATCTGGAAGTAGCGGTGCAATGTTGCCTGGATATTAGCCACCGCATCATATCGCTGACTCAGGCCCCTAAGCCCACGGATTATTATGAGGCCTTATTAAAAATGGGGGAACTGGGGGTTATACCATTAGATTTTGCCCGGAACTTAGCCCCGCTAGCCGGATTCCGCAACATCCTGATTCATGAATATATTCGATTGGATTGGGATGAAGTCTATAGTAATTTACAACAGATCGATGATTTAGCCAGATTTGCCGATTTTGTCAGAGAATGGCTACGAAAACAAAGTAATATCTGAATTATTAACTGGCCGATTTTTTTACCAGATATAATCCCCGGCCCAGTGGCGCACCGGCTGGCCGTCGAGAACATGGAAGGTTTGGATTTTCTTTAAGGTCACCGGCGAGAAGCTGCCGAGCGGCAGATAGACCAGCTTTTTGCCGTAGCGATTGGCCCAGCTCAGCCAGCGACGGCGGGGCGGCTGGGCGGCAATATAGGCTACGTGCTTTTCCAGGCTGTAATCCAGGGCGGCCAGCACCAGACGCTCGGGTTTGCTGCGGGCTATCCCAAAGAAGGCATCTTGCCAGACTTCGTACAGCCGCCAGGGCGGGTAAGAGAGCATGAAGCCGCCATATTTGCAACGCGAAATGCCTGGGCCGACTAAATGTTCCCCGGCCGGAGTAGCATAAAAGGCCATGTCTGATTCCTGCGCGTGTTCCCCCAGCCAGGTGACCCGCCAGGGATATTTTTCCTCTGCGCCGCGGTCAGGGTCAAAGATGGTCACCACTGCCCCGACCTTACCGGGCACCCGCCGCTCTTCCATCACATAAATCACCTGTTCATGCCAGTTGCGGATGGTCTCCCGCACTGCAATGCCGTCCAACAACGACGCGGTAAAAGGCTCCACCCGGCGGTTCTGCTCGGAAAGCGTGTGCATGGCTTTTTTGCGGGCGAAATCGCCGAAGTCTTCTATCACCAGATCTTCCGGGGGATAGGAACAGATGCCGGTGCCGCGCCAAGCTTCCCGCCACTGGCCGGGTCGGGCTTCTCGGGGGCGGGCCCGCACTGGCATTGGCACCAGACGTCGCCGGGTCTGGCGAAAACGCCGCTGAAAGCGGATGCGCTTCTGATTGAGGAAGAGATCTTCGCCGGTGAGACGTAAAACCGGCAGTCCAGGGTCTTGGCTCTGCCAGGGATAAGTAGCTCCCAAGTCCCAGACTTCGTAAGCAAAATCGTCGTCGGCCACCCCCCGGGCGGCCACTACCAGTTGATAAAAGTTGGGGGTCAGATGCCCCTGAATGAGGGCATAATTGCGGGCAAACTGGTGCAGGATAGCCTG
Organism: Deltaproteobacteria bacterium; assembly: GCA_019309545.1. Taxonomy (NCBI): domain Bacteria; kingdom Pseudomonadati; phylum Myxococcota; class Myxococcia; species Deltaproteobacteria bacterium. Next base: position 2,856 of record JAFDGA010000024.1, on the reverse strand, counting down.
CTGTGTCAGGGAAATGCCGTCGCCCTGATTTTTCTGGTAACGGACTGCGGCCTCGGCAATGAGTTGCTGATGGAGTTGCAGGCGATCCAGGGTTGGGGGCGGAATTTCAATCCGGGCCTGCTCGTAGACTGCGGCTAGATAAGGAATTTCTGACAATATCTCGCGGCTGGAGTCCTCGGCCAGGTGGGCCACCATCACCCCGGCTCGCTTGCGCTTTTCCAGGGGATGGGCCTGGGGCCGGGTCAATTGCTCCATTAGCCCAGGGTAATGGGCCAGTCCAAAGACGACCAGCAGTCGTTCATAACGCTTCTGCAACTCTCCCAGGTGATAGGCCATAGCCTGTTCTCGGAGCACATCGGGCCATTTGGGGGTCAGCCCCTGGCAACTTTGGCGGTAGGCGTCGGCATAGGCTCTAAGGCCGATCTGGTTCAATGCATAAGGGTCTGGCAGGGGTTCCCGGAGGCGTGGATAACCTTCCACCTCGCGATCAATAAAATGGACCGGCAAGCTATGTTCCTGCCCCAGGCGAATGGCTTCGATGAGCGGGTCAGTGGGCTCGATGGGGAAATAGACCAAGCGGCCGTCGCTTTCTTCATAATAAACTACCGAGAGCAAGGGCAGACGTTGCACCGCCTGCCGGACCGCGGTCTGGACCGTGGGGGGCAGCTCCACCGCCACCGCCTGGGGCTGATACTGGTCAAAGGCCTGGCGCACCAGCAGGGCGCATTCCAGGCGGCCGTGCAAGACCGGAACCAGGGCCAGATGCTGAAAGGGAATAAAGGCCGGGGCGGAGTGATTGACCTCAGTGGGGGACATAATCCAGGGCTTCCTCCCCTAGAATCTGGACGATAGCCTGTATCAGACAAGTACGAAAAATCTCTTGACCGGAGATCTGGGTTAGCCGCCCTTGAGCCGGAGTGGTTTGGGAACGGGACAATTTAAAGGCATAGCGGGCAATGTTGATACCATCCCGGACCGTAAAGCGTTCCCGGGCCTGGTGCGCCTGCTGTAGGAAGTTGACCACATAATCCAGGATAAAGTTAGGGGCGAAAGGCAGATTCTGCGTTAGAATACGCTGTTCTTCGTCGGCGCTGGGGAAATCCACCACGATCTGGGGCATAAGCCGGGAGTGGATGTATTCCGGCACCTCAAAGGTAGAAGCATCATCGTTCATAGTCACACAGATGCGAAAATCGGGATGGGCCTTGATCTTGATCCCGGCGGCAATCGATTCTACATAACGGCGGTTATCCAGCAGCGGGGCCAGGGAAGCCCAGCTCTTTTCGCTCATCCGGTTGGCCTCATCGATCACCGCCACCCCGCCCCGCAGCATGGCGGTCACCAGGGAACTGGCCATGTATTGGATTTTATTGGAACCGGCGATCACCGGAGTGACCAGCAAGTCCTCGGGCCGGGTGTCCATGGTGGCCTGAAACAGGTAAACTTCGCGGCCTAGTTTTTTACCCGCGGCATAGGCCAGGGTGGTTTTGCCGACTCCGGGTTTGCCCAGCAGCCGGGGGTTCAGCGGCAGATCCCGTTCATCCACCATCAGCCAGGCGGCCAACACCTGGGCCAGCAACTCTTCCTGCCCCACCCAGGCCAGGTCCAGTTCATCGGGATGGGCCAGATGCAGGGTGACTCCTTCAATTTTTACAGTTTCCATCGGTCTAAATAATACACCGCCTAACAGATTTTATTATCCATAGATTATTAATTTTCGTAGGTGCGTCCCGGCGGGTCACCCCTATAGAGATTGTTATTTTTGGATATTCGTATGCTTGTCTTCGGAAATCATATTATCCTCAGTCACCATTTTGAAAGTGATCGTAATAGTTCTAAATCGAGTATAAAGCCAATTTCCTGAAACGAGAATTACCCAATTCATTAACGAAAAGATTATAACAAAAACTGCAGCAAAAATAAGAGACAACAACAAGCGTTGAATTCGAGTGACGTATCTATAACCCGGGAGATTCTGTAAAACCTTTCAACAATGGGCACGTCCCTGCCGCCTGCTAAAGCGTAAGGTTAGGCTAAGGGCATTAATAAGCGGAATCCACATTCTGTTCTCAAAAAATTCAAATAGCCTTCAGGTCCACCCCAATGAGCAAAACGGTTAAAATCTAATCGCTTGTACCAACCTCGAGGGTTCCATCTGGGGTTGTAACCAAGATCTTCGAGAAACTCGAACCAGCCGCGAAAACCGATCTCGGTAGTGAAGAAAAATATAAATGGAAAAAGCCTTTGTCTCGGAGTCCTTGGCCACAATATCCTGGAGGCATTATAACACCTAAGAGGGGCCTTTGCTTTGACAATGCCAATTTGGTGAATGCCACCGTCATGAATGCCAATTTGAGGTATGATTAATATAAGGTCCCCAAGTCGAGTCTCGCCAAAAGCAGGCTCTGCGTGGGGGGGTACCCCCCAACAATTGAAAGAGCCATTTGGAAAAGCAGAATGAAGCGTTGAATCGTTTTCGAAGTAGTGGCGTTCGGGAGCATCTTTGGGCAGTTTGTCGAGGATTTCACGAATATTTCTCTGCCTTGTGACCGTATAGTCGATGTCGACATTACCAGGATGGCCAACATGCATGATGAATACTTGCATCTTCCCTCCTTGATTGAAAATTGAGGTGCCTAAGAAAAAAATTATGTGGAAAGGTGTTAATTTTCATGTTATCTACGGATTATTAATGGATCATGATCCTATGGATTAATCGCCAGAACCCCCGCCCCGTTAATCTTACCGGCCTTGAGCAGTTGCAGGGCCTGGTTGGCTTCCTCCAGCCGGAATAGTTGGGTCTCGGTTTGAATCGGTATCTTAGCTGCCAGTTCCAGAAATTCCTGGCCATCCTGC
>JAFDGA010000023.1 GCA_019309545.1 Deltaproteobacteria bacterium | reverse complement strand
CAATGGTCACATTATCGGCACTAATATCCTTCCCACACCCGTCTTTAACGGCTTCAACGACCTTGGCCTTGATGGCACCCGCAGTATTGCCATCCCAGGCCAGGACTTGCACCGCAGCCTCGCGGGCCCCGACCCGGGAGGCCCAGGTTAAAGTCTGTTTGTACCAGAAGCCAAAGCCGAAATCGATCACCCCGCCCACAAATAAGAGCAACAGGGGCAGGACGATGGCCATTTCCACCACGGCGACGCCCCGTTTATCTTTCAATAGCTTTTTTATCATACAGTTCAACCTCCTTGACCGGACCATGAAATTGACCGGACCATGAAATTCACTCAGGCCAGAGAAGTTTTTCCGGCCTCAAAAATTCCGTCAATACGGCCTTTTAAGGTCATATAATTAAATTTCCCAAGATTATTTTTCAAATTCTCCTTTTTTGCCCCAAGCTGCCTCTTATCAACTTTTATGCCTATATTAAGAATTGCCAAGCCTTTGTCAATAGGTACCAGGACCTAATTTGTATCTGCGGTAACCTTAATTTTTGGGCTCAACCTACTAATCGGTATCAATTATTAAAAACTTGAAAATTGAGCCATTCTGAATATTCGGTATTCGGTGCTGAGTTTATTGAAATTGAAATTGTATGGCCCTTACTATTAATACTTTATAATAAAGTTATAAACTTGAGCAATTATTTTCAAAAATCTTTACATAATATTTTTTAAACTTAATGGATCGATATAGTTGTTAATTTTTGTTTCAAAATCTAAACAAGATGTCTAATAACCTGAACTATCCCTGACCCGATTATCCTGTCTACCGCATTGCCCCAGTGAGGAGCGGTAAACCTGGCATCCCACCATAACAGTAATTACTTTTATAATTTGGAATCTCGTAAGCGTTAATTGTCGCAATGCTTGTGCCAAATTTTAAGTCAGAGTCAATAACCGTTTTAGACCGCTGGTGCTTCCGGCTCCGGGTTAGCAATTTAACTTTGACTATGAGGATGTGGCTATTATTCCTTAGCGGTAAGGGAAATGGGATGGGGATGGATAGGCTAACCCCGAAAGGTTCCTTTGGTGGTTATCCGATACTACAGATAAACCTTAATCAATCTTTTTTAACCTGTCCAGATATTGTAGAGAGTGATCACTTTTTAGACATCTATCGAATTATCCAGACTTTTTTACTTCGCTTAATCCCCTAACCCTGTTTTGCCACTGCCCATGTTAGGCGTGGTCAAGGGGCTTAGGCGGCTTTGATTGGCACCGCCAGGTTAGGGCCGGAGGCGGGCCGCCAATACCAAAGGGAGCGGGGCGGTATCGGTCACCGCCCGGCTCGAAGAAAAAGCCGTGGTTAACAACCGCTACCCAGCTACGGCAAGGGCAGTCCCAAGCCCTGGGCCACACCCTGCCCGTAAGCCGGGTCAGCCTTGTAAAAATGTTGCACCATGCGCTCCTTCTGCTTTTATAGACATTCTCGAAAATAATTTCTTATTCATCCCTCATCCCAACCTTTTCCCCGCAAGGGGAGAAGGGATCTTATAAGAAGAGATTTTTGAGAACTACTATAATTGGTATTTTGCTGATGAGCCAGGAGGTATGAAGGGGGATAAAATTAAAAAGGACTTAGTAAAAAACTAAGTCCTGGTATAGCCTTGGTAGCGGGGAGAGGATTTGAACCTCTGACCTTCGGGTTATGAGCCCGACGAGCTACCTGACTGCTCCACCCCGCGTCTTTATGTTTTTAATATATCTTTAACCAGAAAGGCTGTCAAGAGAGGCAGTCAAAATTAAAGGATAGGATAACTTGGCGTGTGGCTAAGAGGCCTGCCGGGTACAAAGTTTTAACCTGGACTAAAAATTTCTCTGAGACTCATTGCCAAAATAGACCACCGGCGGAGAGTTTACCATATGATCATATAGATTGGTACAAAGATTGCACAATTATCATTCAAGGTTCTCAATTTACATCGATTCAATCCAGGTAGCAGATTATGAATTCAAACCAGGTGCCGTTAAAGAAAGCGGATATCTGTCTGCATCAGATGGAACAGGGTGCCGTCCTTTATAATCCCCGGACGGAGGAAGTGCATCTGCTTAACCCGGCCGCATTGCTGGTTTGGGAGTGTTGTACGGGTGTCTATACCTTGGCAGATATTGTTCGACTGCTGGGTTCGATATATGGGCGGAGAGAAGATTTATCCTCTGAAGTACAAGTGATTGTCGAACAATTTGCCGAAAAGGTCATGCTGGAGCTAGTCTGTCGACATTAACCCTCCTGGTGGAGATAAAAACATGCTCGAGATTAAAGAGTTGGAAAGAATTTTACACCATATCCCGTCAAGCCGCAGATTGATGGTAATCAATGCCATCCTGAGCGAAGAGTACGAAGCCCCTCAAATGGTTTCCCTTCCCTATGAATTGGTGGCGCGTTTACAATCGACCATCAGGTATCGAGAACGCCACCAGGCTCCCTTTACCGATTGACTATTCATTTTCATTCTCCGGCCCGGGCCAGGTCTGGCGCCACCACTGCGATACCGGAAAGCAAAAGGCCGGCGCTACCGGCCAGAGCTAGCAGGGCTAATGATACGCCATATTGTAAACCGGCCAGGTCGGAGAGCCAGCCGATTAGAAACGGCGATGGTACATCTCCCACCAGGTGGATAATAATGATATTTAAAGCCAAGGCGGTGGCCCGGCGGCTGACCCCGGCAACGCTGACGATCACTGTGGTCAGCACCCCGGGATTGAGAAAAAGTAAAAAACAGGCGGCAAACAGTCCTAATCCATAAAACAGGGGTTGGGTGGAAAAAATGGCCAGCGCCCCGAAGGGCAAAGCAGCCAGCACTCCCAGGCCCCCGACCCAGAGGTGTGCCCGGCGGCTGATAGAGAACAGCCAATCTCCTCCCAGACCCCCGGCCAGCGTCCCCAGCCCGCCCGCAATAGTGGTAGCCAAGGCCATCAACAGATTGGCTTCTTTGAAACTCAGCCCCTTGTGCATCTCCAGAAAACGAGGCATCCAAAAAGCCAGGCCGCCCAGGGCAAAAGTGAGCAGCCCGTAACCCAGGGTGACTCGACGAAAGGTAGGAATGCGCCATAGTTCCAGGGCCATTGCCAAAGGCTGCCGGAAGCCGCCTTTAGGGTAGTGCTCGAAATCCGGACCGGTGGGAGCTGATTGTTGAGGAAGAGTAAAAATCAACAGGGCCAGCCCCAGTCCCGGCAACCCGGCAAGCAAAAAAGCCCAGCGCCAGCCCCAACGGTGACCCACCAGACCACCGAAATAATAGGCCAGCGCCGCACCCACCGGGATGGTGGCGTAGAACAGGCCGAGATAGCGGGCCCGCCGCGATATAGGAAGAATATCAGCCAGATAAGCCGGAGCCAGGGTGCCGAACGAGGCTTCTCCCAGCCCCACCAATCCCCGGGCAACCAGCAGGCCGGTATAGGTACTGATCCAAGCCGCCAGGCTGGTGGCCAGACTCCAAAGGCCGGCGCCGGTGGCCATCAAGCGAATCCGCCCCCAACGATCCCCCAGATACCCGAACACCGGCGAGGAAATTAGATAAACCAGAAAAAAAGCGGTGCCCAACAACCCAAAGGCACGATCTGACAGCCCCAACTCCAGCTTGATTGGACTGGCCAGAGCGGCGATGACATAGCGGTCGAGATAATCCAGCAGATTGAGGCCGGTAAGAATCAGGATGGCCCGGGGAACATTAGAGTTTTTATGGGATGTGGCTTCCAAATTGAGACCGGGAGCACCCGCGGTGATAGAGTCTTCAGAACATTCAATCCTAATTGGAAGTGGGAATCACCCCGCGGCTTATAGGATTTTCTAAGATCAGGCGTTAAACAGCAACCCAAGATTAAGAACTTGCCAGGAACCTTGATTTAATTTGTAGCCGTCAATCTGTCAAAATACTCCCAGAATTCCGGGAACGATTTGGCCACGCATCCTTCGTTGGTAATGATGATCCCCCGGACTCTCAGGCCTGCCAGGGCAAAGCTCATGGCGATACGGTGATCATTATAGGTTTCAATGGCGGCACCGTGAGGATGCCCCCCCTGGATGGCCAGACCTTCCGGAGTTTCCCGGGCGGCAATGCCGATCTTGGTCAATTCAGTGGTAACGGCCTGAAGACGGTTGGATTCCTTATGCCGCAGGTGCGCCACCCCGGTGATAGTCGTCTCCCCCTGGGCAAAAGCCGCCACTACCGCCAGGGTAGGCACTAAATCGGGCATGTCGGCCATGTTTACCGTTATCCCCTTAAGCGGCCGACCTTGCAGAACCAGGCCGTTGGGGGTTTGTTCAATTTGGCAACCCATTTGTTCCAAAATTTGGATAAACCGGGCATCCCCCTGGCAGGAAGGGGCCTTAAGATTGGTGATTTTTACCCGACCTTCGGTGATCGCCGCGGCGCCCAGAAAATAAGAGGCACTGGAGGCATCGCCTTCAATTTCATAAGTGCGGGCCTGGTAACGCTGGCCAGCCGGAATACTGAAAAACTGGTAGTTTTTGCGGAAGTAAGCAATGCCAAAGGCCGACATCACCTCCAGGGTAATATCCACATAAGGCCGGGATACCAGTTCGCCGATCACTTCCACTTCCACATCTTTATGGGCAAAAGGGGAGATCAGCAAAATGGCCGAAAGAAACTGGCTGCTGACCTGGCCGGCCACCCGGGTCGGTCCCCCGGCCAGACCACGGGCGTTGACGGCCACCGGCGGACAGCCGTTGCCCGCTTCGCAGAACGCTTCGACCCCTAAGGGGGTGAGCGCGTCCAACAGATCCTGGATAGGCCGCTGGTTAAGTCGCTCTGATCCCAACAGGCGGTAGCGGCCCTGTCCTAATGCCACCAATGCGGTCAAAAGACGCATGGAAGTACCTGAATCACCTAAATAAATAGGATTATCAGGCACCTTTAGAACCGCGGCGGTGCCCAGCACCCGACATTGATGACCCTGCCAGTCGATCTGCGCCCCCAATTGCTTCAGAGCCTGAGCAGTCAGCAAGGTATCTTCGGCCTGTAAGGGATTGTACAAGGTACTGGCCCCATCCGCCAGGCTGGCAGCAATTAAGGCCCGGTGCGTAAAACTTTTCGAACCGGGCAAAGTAATGGTTGCCTCGACTCGGTCAATCGGTTTAGTCTCCATAGCCATAGGTAGATACAATTCTCACTCAGTGCTTTTTCTGGGTCTTGGGATCTCGATGGTAAAAAATCGACCATCGAGGTACAGGGCCGCCAAGATTCGTTAAGATTGTTCGTTAAGATTTAACGGACAGGGCCGCCAAGGCGGCCTGCCGCATGACCTCCACCGGCGCGGATCGACCGGTAAACAGTTCAAACTGGACAACCCCCTGATAGATTAGCATCTGGAGGCCGTCGATGGTCTGGCCGCCGCGGGCCTCGGTCTCCTGCAAAAGCCGGGTCTTAAGGGGCCGGTAAACGATATCCATGACCAGGGAAAAGCGCCCTAATAATTCTGGAGCAATGGGTATCTCTTCCGTAGCGGGGGCCATACCCACCGGGGTAGCGTTTATTAACATCGCTGCCGGGCAGTGGGCCAGATCATGTAAGGCAATAGATTCCACCTGTAGTTCCCGGGCCAGGGTCTGGGCCCGGTCCCAGTCGATATCGGTGATCGTGACCTGTCCTCCGGCTTCGATGATCCCGAAGGCTATGGCCCGGGCGGCACCTCCGGCTCCCAGCAGCAGGAAATGCTGCCCCTTGATTTCAGTCCGATCTTTCAGGGCGGCGATCGCCCCCAGGTAATCGGTATTGCAACCTTGAAGCCGCCCCTGCTGATTGATCACCGTATTCACTGCGCCCATGGCCGCGGCCTTGGCGTCAATGTCGTCCAACAGCGGTATGATCGCTTCTTTGAAGGGGATGGTAACGCTGACCCCGCCGATATCGAGGCCTCTAAGCCCTAGGACCGCCTGCTCCAGATTCTGCACCGGAAAGGCCACATAGACGGCATTAACTCCGCGGGTCTGAAATGCGGCATTGTGCATGGCCGGACTTAAGGAGTGACCGACGGGCTGGCCCAATATGCCAAAAACTTTCGTGTTGCCATCAATCATGCCAAGATCCCCCAGATGGCTTCCACCTCTGAGACGGTCAATTGTCCGGGAGCCGATTCCCGGCCCGCTGCCAGGGTGGCAAAGGTCAGATAGCTGCCCAGCAAAGGGGCAATGACCCTGGAAAACTTTCCTAAAGGGCCCATGCAGAAGGCGATGATCTCCTGGCCCGCTCCATGGGCCTGAGGTATCAGGGACAGCACCCGCAGGTTATCCTCGGATTTCCGGGCCAGAGTGACCAGCTTAACCAGGTCAGCGTTTTGCTGCATCTGCTCCGCCAGGATATCCTCTAACCTGGTGGTTTCCGGCGTCCCCTGGAAGTCATGCCATGACAGGATAATCCGGGTGGAACCCCGCCGGGCCAGCAGGTCATCCCGCCATTGGGTTTCGGCCTGTAGTTCGACATCCAGGTATTCCACTCCCAGTTCCAGGGCCTCCTCCAGCAGGCGTTGCCGGTCCGTTTCGGACCCCTGCCATTGGCCGCCCTCCTGCGGCAGCCGGTTAGTGACGATCACCGGGCCCGGACGGGCCTCTAATAACCAAGGCAAATCGGGCTGCGCCAAATAATCTACCCGCAGTTCAGCCACATAGCCCCGCGCGGCAATCTGTTTCAGGGCTTGGGCCGCGGCCTGGTTACTCCGCTCAATGACCGGCACGCAGATTTTTAGCCTACTCAACTGATCTTCTCAACCACTTCCGAGCGCGGGAATGAGCCCATAACCTTAAAGAACACACTCAGTCGCTCCATTTCTGCCAGGCACCCCTTAACCGGCTCTTCATCCCGATGGCCGTCCAGGTCAACGAAAAAGAGGTAGCGCCAGGCCACCGTCTTAATGGGTCGGGAAACAATGCGGGTCATGTTGATGCGGCGTTCGGCCAGCGGTCGCAACATACTATACAAGGCCCCGGGCACGTCATCGACCCCAAAGATTATTGAGGTTTTGTCGGCCCCGGTAGGAGCCTGGCTCTGCGGCCCGATAATAAAGAAATGGGTGGCATTACCCCGATGATTCTCAATGCGGGGTTCGACCACCCGAAGATTGTAGAGAGAGGCCGCAAAAGAACTGGCAATGGCCGCCGAATTAGGGTTCTGGGCGGCCTTCTGTGCGGCCACGCCGGTGGAGCGCACATCCATGACCGGAATTTCCGGGAGGTGGGTCCGGAGCCATTGTCGGCACTGGGCATAGGCCTGCGGGTGGGTATAGATTATTTCAATGTCCTGGCGCTGACCGGTGCGGGAGATCAGATCATGCGAAATCTCCAAATAGACCTCCCCACAGACCTTGAGCGACGTCTCCACGAACAGGTCCAGGGTATCGTTGACTACCCCCTCGGTAGAATTTTCAATAGGAACTACCCCTAGATGGTACTTACCTTTTTCCACCTCGAAAAATACCTCCTGGATAGTCGGCAATGGTCCGAAATGGCTGCTGCGGCCAAATTTTTTAATCGCCGCCAGATGGGTAAAGGTCGCTTCGGGTCCCAAAAAAGCCACCTTCAAGGGCATCTGAATCTGCCGGGCCGCAGAGATGATCTCCCGGAAAATGTTATTCAAGGCCTCTTGGCTGAGTGGCCCGGTATTGCATTGCTGCAAATGGGACAGGACCTGTTGTTCCCGCTCCGGATCCAGGGTCTCCAGGCTCTGCTGGTTTTTGATCTCGCCGATGGTCCGAGCTAAGGCCTGGCGTTGATTGAGCAGAGAAACCAATTGTTCATCTAAGGCGTCAATCTGCTGCCGTAGGGTTTGCTTGTCGGTCATAGTCTATTTCTCAATTATGGTCTCACTAACTTTATAGCCGAAGTGGCGGCCAGCCTCTTCCAAGGCCACCAGCACTTCATCTCCGGGCTTAAGATGCACTACGGAAATTGCCTCGCCCCCCGGTTGAGTGAGTCGAATGGTCTCGGCATTCTGGACCACGGTGCTGAACTCCTGTCCGCCGCAACTGGCAGCAACCAGCATCAACGGCCGTTTTTCCAATTTTATCCGGCCCACCACCGCTGGTAAAGTGCGGCCGGTATGGTTGACGATCAACACTTCATCTCCGGCGGCCAGTTCCCCCAGATAGCGGGTTTTGCCCTCCGGAACCCGGATATAGGCGTGAACCGGACCAGCATTAACCCTGAAAGGCCGAGGCGCCACATAGGGGTTTTCCAGGGACTCGGCGTGGACCAGAAATAGGGCCGCGGAAGAGTTGCCGATCAGCATACCCTCCCCTTTGCCCATGTTGGTGCAGGTATCCACACAGACCCGATCGCCCATCCCCAGCGGCTTGATCTGGGTGATTTGGGCTACGGTTAATTCAACTGGCGGGGAAATCTCCTTAACCACCCGTAAAATCTTCTTCACTTCCGACATCTCGGGGGTGGTAATCACCACCCCATCCACGCCTCGCTCCAAAATTCCCAAAAAGGTGCGGGCATCTTCAGCATTGGTGACCTCGACAAAGAGATTAGCGGAGCGGGCTACCAGATTTTCCAAAGGAATGATCGTCCAATCAGAACATTGCACGATTACCGGGCCGCTCTGAGAAAGTCGAATGACCTCCGCTTCGTCTTCCATGCTAGTCAGCGTAATAGTATGGACGTCCTGTCCTGGGATCAGATCGCCATCCGGAGCAACTACCTGGAGGCGCCCCAAAGCCCGGACCTCATCGGCGTAGCCGCCCGGCACCAGCACCGCGTCGGCCCCACCTTCCAGGGCAGTGGTAACCCGCTTTTTATCCCAGGGATCAACCTTTACCCATGCCTGTTTCATCTTTGCTCCCTGATCATTAGGTTTGCAGAAAGGACAGGGCCTCCTCCACCGTGCTGTTTTCATGCACCAGCAGACTGATGGCCCCCACCATCCGACTCGGCTCCCGGTGTTGGAAGACATTGCGGCCAATGGACACCCCAGCACCGCCGGCTTCGATCGAGCCTTTGACCATTTCCAGGATGTCTCGGTCCGAGGTCATCTTGGGACCGCCGGCAATCACCACCGGCACCGGACAGCCAGCCACCACTTCCCGGAAGCTCTCCACCGACCCGGTATAGGATACCTTGACTAAATCCGCCCCTAATTCCGCGCCTAAACGGGCAGCGTGTTTGATGACCCGGGGCTCGTACTCATCCGAGATTTTTTCTCCCCGGGGGTAGATCATCGCCAACAGCGGCATGCCCCAATCGTGGGCCTCTTGCGCGACCTGGCCCAGATCGGTCAGCATATCCCGTTCCATGCCGTTCCCGATATTGACGTGGATGGAAACCGCATCCGCCCCCAACTTGATGGCCTCCTCGACACTGCAGACCAAAGTCTTGGCATGCGGAAAAGGCGACAGGCTGGTGGAAGCCGATAAATGAATAATCAGTCCCACATCCCGGCCCCGGCGGCGATGGCCAGTCCCGACCAGGCCTTTGTGGATGACAATGGCATTGGCACCGCCCAGGGCTACCTGATCTACGGTGGTCTTCATGTCAATTAAACCCTCGATGGGACCCACGGTGACCCCATGATCCATGGGAACCACCACTGTGCGCCCAGTCTCCCGATTAATAATGCGTTCCATGCGAATCTGTTTGCCAATCATTTGCTCTCCTCCTCGAACCGGGGTCTGGTAGCCAGGCTAATCACGACCTGGAATAATAAAAAAGCCGTGGTCGCCTGTGCTGCGCCACGGCTTTTAAAAGTCACTGTTTTTATTGGCTATTTGCTTTTAAAAGTCGAGGCGCAGGTCCAGGGCCAAAAGTAATAATAACAGCTAACGTTTCTCCCGGCCCGATCAGCGTCCATGCTCTTCTTTTCCTCGACTATTTATACCGAATTTATTAATCAAAATTTTAGCACCATGTCAAGCAAAAATTTATGCCACGGAAATTTTTGTCAGCCCGCCGCTGTTCACGGTAACAGACTCCAGCAGGGAAAAGTTTGGAAATCTAAAAATAAATGATATAAAAGGTAATTTAATTTATTACTCAGGTCATAAAATGAATGAATTGGGGTTAAAATAAACAGCTTGAGGGAAGGGCGGGGAGCCAGCGGTCCCCCGGTCCCCTCCTCTAAAAGTTAACCTTTTAGATGCTCGGAATAATATCTATAATTAATTTCGGTTAACCAGTAAATGAGAGCATATTTAGCCCTGGAAGATGGCCTGGTCTTATCGGGCCGCTCCTTTACTGGCCCTGGGGAAGCCACCGGTGAGGTGGTATTTAACACCTCCATGACCGGCTATCAGGAGATTCTGACCGATCCGTCCTACAAGGGACAGATCGTCACCATGACCTATCCCCTAATGGGCAACTACGGCGTCAATCTTGAGGATATTGAGTCCTCTCGGGTTCAGGTTGAGGGCTTCATCGTCAAGGAGTATCACCCCTACCCTTCCAATTGGCGGTCCCAGGGCGATTTGGCCGCCTATCTGAAGCAAAATCGCGTCCTGGGCATTGAAGGCCTCGATACCCGGGCGGCGACCAAGCACCTACGCGAAGTCGGGGCCATGCGCGGCATAATTTCCACCGAGGACCTGGATCCGGAATCACTGATCCGGCGAGCCCGACAACTGCCCCGGATGGAGGGCCTGGATCTGGTCCGATATGTCACCTGTGCTGCACCCTATTGGTGGCCGGAGGCCGCGCCACCGCCTGCCTTGGATTTGTCCACCCTCTGGGCGCAGCGTCGCCACCCCAAGATCATCGCCTATGATTTCGGCGTCAAATTTAATATCTTGCGCCGCCTGGCTGAACGGGGTATGGAAATTCTGGTGGTCCCGGCCATGACCCCGGCAGCAGAAATTCTGGCCCTGGAGCCCGCCGGGATTGTCCTCAGCAACGGTCCGGGCGATCCGGCGGTAGTCACCTATGCTATTGAAAACACGCGTCAATGTCTGGGAGTGAGGCCCTTGTTCGGTATCTGCCTGGGGCACCAGCTCCTGGGCCTGGCCCTGGGCGGCCGCACCTTCAAGCTCAAATTCGGCCACCGCGGGGCCAACCAGCCGGTGAAAAACCTGCTCACCGGCCGGGTGGAGATCACTTCACAGAACCACGGCTTTGCGGTCGACAGTGATTCCATCCCCGACCCGGAGGTGGAGCTGACCCACATCAATCTCAACGACGGCACCCTGGAAGGGCTGCGTCACCGCCGCCTTCAGGCCTTTTCGGTCCAATACCACCCCGAAGCCAGCCCCGGTCCACATGACGCTGGATATCTTTTTGATGAATTTATTAAGATCTTAAAATAATATAACCTCCTGGCCTGGGTTACTCAGGGGGTCGAAGGTGAGCTATTCTTACCCAGATTATTTATACGGTTATGGCAGACCATGTGGCTGATCATTAATAAGCGTCCCTGGTTAACTAACCGGGCCATGGTCAATATCAGCCTGCAAAGCGCTTATGGTCTGGCCGAGGCCGGCGAGCGGGTGGAGTTCGTGGTTGCCGGGCAAACCCAGGACTGGCGGGCCGATATGCGCCAGCACTATGGCCTGGAACCCCATCCTCGCCTCACCGTCAGGGTAATTGATAGATTCTGTCTTGGTAGAGTTTCTTCCAGCTTACCCATTTTTCTTTATCCTTTTATTAGATCCAGGTCACGGCGCTTTGCCCGAGAACCAATGAATATTTTAAGCCGGGATAGCGGCATGCTGCCCTACATGGTTTTTCTGAAGTTCTGGGGGCGGGCGCGGATTTTTTTGGAAGTTCACCATGCCTATGCCAATCTTCCCCGCCTCCGGGCCGCAGGTTTAAGATTAAGCCTGGAAGAAAAGAAAAATTACTTGTTGGAACGCCTTTTTTGCAAATATCTTGATATGTTGGTCTGTATCACGGCTCCTCAGGCCCAGCTTTACCAGGAGGTCTTTTCGAACCTCCCTAAGACGGTGCTGCCTCTGGGGACCCGCCCCCGGCCCAGCCTGTCGGCGGCGGAGAAATTCAAGAAGCGCACCCTAGTTTATATCGGGACCTTTTCGATGGGCAAGGGAATCAAGACCCTCTTGCAAGCCTTAACCGGGGTTGATCCGGGCATCACTCTGTTGATTATCGGCGGCAGCAGCCGGACGGCCAATGCCACGGTGAGCCAGGAAATTGACAGCCTGGGATTAACGGGGCGGGTAAGATTCATGGGTTCACTGCCTCCGGCGGAACTATACCGGATCTGCGCTACCCAGGCCAGTGTCGGGGTCCTGCCCCTCAAAGATACCTTCTATACTAGAAATTTAACCTCGCCCGCCAAGCTTGGTGATTACCAGTCCTTTGGCCTGCCGGTGCTGGCCTCCCGGCTTCCTACCACTGAGCTGCTGCTGTCCGAAGGTGAGGATGCCTTTTTCTTTCAACCCGACGACGTCCAGAGTTTAACCCAGGCCATCAAACGGATTTTCGCGGATGAGGAGCGGTTTGTGCAGATGGTGCGTGCGGCCGAGGCGCACGGCCGGGAGCGCTCCTGGACCTGGCGAGCCGAGCAGTTGATAAACTTAAGTCAATCCCTGTCCCTAGCCCGTCAGGGGGACACTGTCCACCTTCTAAAACGGTACGATTAAAGAATCTCGGTGGAGCGCTGTTTAATCTCCATCACTTGAGGTCAAGTGTAATATGTCAATCCATAAATTAACAGTCTATGCCCAAGCGAACGGACATTAAAAAGATTCTAATCATCGGCTCCGGGCCGATCATCATCAGTCAGGCCTGTGAGTTTGACTATTCCGGCACCCAGGCCTGTAAGGCTCTGAAGGAAGAGGGCTATCAGGTGGTGCTGATCAACTCCAACCCGGCGACCATCATGACCGACCCGGAGATGGCGGACCGCACCTACATCGAGCCCATTACCCCGGACATGGTGTCCCAGGTGATTCGACGCGAACGCCCTGACGCCCTGCTCCCCACTATGGGCGGCCAGACCGGGCTGAACTGCGCCGTGGCCGTGGCCGAGACCGGCCTCCTGGAGCACTATGGGGTGGAGATGATCGGAGCCAAACCAGACGTCATCAAGAAGGCCGAGGACCGGGAACTGTTTCGGGACGCCATGGCCCGGATCGGCCTCAGGGTGCCAAAAAGCGTCATTGTGCGGACTCTCAGCAAGGCCCTGGCTGCGGCCCCGGAATTGGGCTACCCGATCATTGTGCGCCCCAGCTTTACCCTGGGTGGCACCGGCGGCGGGATCGCCTACAACCTGGAGGATCTAGAATTGTTGGCCGGCCAGGGGCTGGAGGCCAGCATGATCCAGGAGGTGATGCTGGAGGAATCGGCCTTGGGCTGGAAGGAGTTTGAGCTGGAAGTAATGCGGGATTTTGCCGACAATGTGGTGATCATCTGCTCCATTGAGAACCTCGACCCCATGGGGGTGCACACCGGCGACTCCATTACCGTGGCCCCGGCCCAGACCCTGAGCGATCGGGAATACCAGCAGATGCGGGACGCCTCCATCGCCATCATGCGGGAGATCGGGGTCGAAACCGGCGGCTCCAACGTCCAGTTCGCCATCCATCCCCAGACCGGGGAGATGGTAGTGATCGAAATGAATCCCCGGGTATCCCGCTCATCCGCCCTGGCCTCCAAGGCTACCGGCTTCCCCATTGCCAAGATTGCCGCCAAGCTGGCAGTGGGCTTTACTCTGGACGAAATCCGCAATGACATCACCCGGGAAACTTACGCCTCTTTTGAACCCACCATCGATTATTGCGTGGTCAAAATCCCCCGCTGGACCTTCGAGAAATTCCCAGGAGCCGAAGATATGCTCACCACTTCGATGAAGTCGGTGGGGGAAGTCATGGCTATCGGTCGTACCTTCAAGGAAGCACTCCAGAAGGGCCTGCGCTCTTTGGAAATCTCCCGCTTCGGGCTGGGCGCAGATGGCCGCGACCAGCCTCTGTTAGCCCCGGAGGAATTACGCCGGAAGGTGCGGGTTCCCAACTCCCAGCGCCTGTTTTACCTGCGCCAGGCCTTTCAGCAAGGGCTTAAAGTTGAGGAAATTTATGAGCTTAGCAAAATAGATCCCTGGTTTTTATATCAGATCCGAGACCTGGTCTATTTCTCCGAAGAGTTGGCTAACTTCGGAATCTTACGTCAACAGGGCCGGGGCCAGGAACAGGTCGGCGTGATGTTGGGTCGAGCCAAAGGGTGGGGCTTTTCTGATGTCCAACTGGCGCACCTTTGGGGCGGGGACGAGGTGAAGATGCAGCAGTTGCGGGGAGATTACGATCTGCGGCCGGTGTATAAACTGGTCGACACCTGCGCCGCCGAATTCGAGGCTTATACCCCGTACTATTATTCCACTTACGAAATCGAGGATGAAAGCCGCCGCACGGAGCGCGCCAAGGTAATGATCCTGGGCGGCGGCCCCAACCGCATCGGCCAGGGGATAGAGTTCGACTATTGCTGCTGCCAGGCCGCGTTTGCCTTGAAGGAGATGGGCATTGAGTCGATCATGGTGAACTCCAACCCGGAGACGGTCAGCACCGATTATGACACCTCGGATAAACTTTACTTCGAGCCTCTGACCCGGGAAGATGTGTTGAATATTATCGATGCCGAGCAGCCCACGGGGCTGATCGTGCAATTCGGCGGCCAGACCCCTCTGAATCTGGCCGTGCCCCTGGCCCAAGCCGGCGCGCCGATTCTGGGGACCAGCCCCGATGCCATTGACCGGGCCGAGAACCGGGAGCGCTTTAAGGCATTGTTAGCCCAGTTGGGGCTGAAGCAGCCGGCCAATGATACCGCCACCAGCACCGCCCAGGCCCGGCGCATTGCCCAGAGGATCGGCTACCCGGTGGTGGTCCGCCCCTCGTACGTGCTGGGCGGCCGGGCCATGCAGATCGTCGCTGATGATCAGACCCTGGTCAATTTCATGAACTGGGCTTTGGAGGTTTCCCCGGACCAGCCTATCCTGATCGATAAATTCTTAGAAGACGCTATTGAGGTGGACGTGGATGCCATCGCCGACAACGAGCGCACGGTGATCGGCGGGATCATGGAACATATTGAGGAAGCCGGAATCCACTCCGGCGATTCTGCCTGTGTTTTGCCCCCTTATTCGATCGCGGCCGCGGGGCTGGAGGAAATCAAGGCCCAGACCCGGCTTTTGGCCCAGGAATTGGGGGTGGTGGGGCTGCTCAACATCCAGTTTGCAGTCAAGGACCGGCAAGTTTACGTCCTGGAAGTCAATCCCCGGGCCTCCCGCACTGTGCCCTTTGTCAGTAAGGCTACCGGCGTGCCCCTGGCCCAGCTGGCCACCAAGGTGATGTGGGGCCAGAAACTGGCTGACCTGGGTTTGGAAGAAGAGGTCCGGCCCCACTATTTTGCGGTCAAAGAGGCGGTATTCCCCTTTGGCCGCTTTCCAGAGGTCGACCCGGTCTTGGGTCCGGAAATGCGCTCCACCGGTGAAGTGATGGGATTAGACGCGAGTTTTGCGATTAGCTTTGCCAAATCGCAACTGGCGGCCGGACAACATCTCCCCCTGTCCGGGGGGCTGTTGCTCAGCGTCAAAGACCGGGATAAACCCCGGCTTCCGGCCTTGGCCCACGGTTTTCAAAAACTGGGCTTTAAATTAATCGCAACCAGGGGGACCGCCCATTATTTAGAGGACCAGGGGCTGCCAGTCACCCCGGTCAACAAGATCCGGGAAGGACGGCCGAATATTATCGATCTGATCAAGAGCCAGCAGATCGCGCTGGTGATCAATACCCCCCGAGGCCGTTATACCACCAGTGATTCCTATTCCATCCGCCGGGCGGCCCTGGAGTATAATATCCCTTATACCACCACAATGGCGGCCGCCAAAGCGACCCTGGAGGCCATCCGGACTTTGAAGAACGGTCAGATGGCAGTCAAAAGCTTGCAGGAATATCATGCTGCTTTGCGGCGCAGATAGTTTCTGGCCCTACTATCAACTCTAGACTTGGATCGGGTATTTTAAATGTGCGCCGGCAACAAATATCGGCCTAGTCCCGGTGCGTTTTTCACCAATCTCCGGGGGCCGCTTCCCTGGTCCATGAAATTGCGCCTGCTGTGGCGCAATAACTGGCTGAAAATCAAAAACCGCCGGAACTGTTGCGGTCATCACGGCGAGCCGGGCTGCTGACACGTTCCAATCCGGCCTGAGCCAGGCCGGTCAGGAGTACAATTGGTCAAAGCTCTTAATACTGGCGGGCAAGTCTCAAATGAGAGGAGGGTTAAGAAGCCTTTACCCTCCCCCAGAGGAAAATTGGTTTTATTTTTTCTCGTGGGCGGGACGGATGGTTTTCCCAAAGATTTTCAGCTCCGGGGCCAGTTCGCGATATCGGATGCTGAAGGCCCGCTGCTCAAAAACCTGGGGATTAAAGGCTTTGGTTAGTTCCACCTCCCGGGGGGTTAAAACGTGCACGATGCCATGGTCATCAACAATGGCGAATTCATCCCCTTTAGCCAGACAGGAGGCCACCGTCTGATCGCCTTGGTGTGTCTCCTTCGAGATGCAGAGTAATTTGGCCGCCATAGCGCCAGAGGCGATAAGCATTACAGCTACCACAGCCAGGATGAGGCCTAAGATCACTTTTCTCATCATGTCGCTTGTCTCCTTTATGGTGGTTTTAACCGATCATCTCTTGTTCCTTGCTCTTATAACTGCGTAATTCTGATCTCGCTGGTTGAGGCACCACCTCCTTTTCCACCCCTGCCGATTCCCCACCGTGGAGAACTGGGGTCGCCGATCTCACTGAAGTATTATTGATTTACCACCTGAAACCCACCTTTGCATTATAATGCTGCCGACTCACAATTTCAATGGATAAATTGATACAGGCATACAGCAAAACCGCAAATAAGGCAGGCCGACCAGCGTATAACGCCTAATAATCAGTTCAATGATCATTGACTTGCCTGGGAAAACCATTTATATTTCGATTATAATTGGTCACGCTGCCATCTTGTCAACCTTTCATATTTTCCAGTCAGTTATTTTTGCATTACTCGGAAGCTCTGGCAGTTTTAGTGAGAATCACGGCAGGTAGCTAATAACCTCATCTAACTTTTGAGGGCTTCATACTCTGGTTAACATGCCCAAACGCGCCCTTAGCTTAAATCTCATAAACCGGGCCAACCACCGCCCTCGGGAGTACTGCGGCGTCTTCGGCCTCTACGGCCATGCCGATGCGGCCCGATTGACCTATTTTGGCCTGTATGCCCTGCAGCATCGCGGTCAGGAATCCTGCGGCATTGTTACTGCGGATGGACAGCAGGTGCGGCAGCATAAAGGCATGGGACTGGTCTCGGAAGTTTTCCACCCCCGGGCCCTTGAGGTACTGAAGGGACACCTGGCTATCGGCCATGTCCGCTATTCCACCACGGGGTCATCGCTTGTGGTCAACGCCCAACCCTTCGTGGTCCATCATGCCGGTCAGACCATGGCTATCGGGCATAACGGCAACCTGGTCAACGCCCAGGAACTGCGCCAACGTCTAGAGCAGCAAGGCTCTATTTTTCAATCCACCATGGATACCGAGGTCATTGTCCACCTGATGGCCCGGCAGCGCCGCGCCAGCCCGGTAGAGGCCCTGATCGAGGCTTTAAAGGAGGTACGCGGGGCTTATTCCCTAAAGAGCAGGACAGGCAGATACAACGGTTAACATTTTGGGGATTGTTGGGCATTTAACTGGTAATTTTGCTGGTCCTGCTGCTGGCAGCGGCGGCAGCCCCGACTTTAACGCGCTCCCCCGCCGTGGGGCCGCCCTAGTCGGCAGTGCAGGTGACCGGCACCGCCTTTGGTAATAACGAGGTGGTTGATATCTAGCTCAGCACCACCGCTCTGGTCTTGGCGGCCACTACCGATGTCGGCAAGTTCATTAATATGATAACGGTGCCGGCCGGGGCGACGCCGGGGATCCATTGGATCACCGCCCTAGGCCGCAGGACCGGCCTGGCCCCGCTCCATCGTCCGGCTCCGGCTCTGTTGGGGCCCGATTAAAGCCTGGAGGTTAAGCCTTAAAGTTGCGCTGGCTGTTGGGGGGGTCAAAAATCAACACCTCGGAAAATCCTTGGCTGATTTAGGCAGCTAACCTCTAACCAAAACGGGGGCAAGCAACTGCTGGCTTGCCCCCGTGAATAGTCTTTGCTCTGGTTAAACCTTAAACTATCCCCGCCGCATGTTTGGCCGCCATTACAGTGTTGCTCATCAGCATGGTGATGGTCATGGGGCCGACGCCACCGGGCACTGGGGTGATACAACTAGCCTTTTCCTTGACTTCGTCAAAATCGACATCGCCGCAGAGTTTAGCCTTGCCGGATTCGGTGACGCCGATGCGGTTGACGCCGACGTCGATGACACAGGCTCCTTCCTTGACCCAGTCGCCTTTGACATACTTGGGGACGCCGGCGGCCACCACCAGGATATCGGCCCGGCGGCAGTGCTCGATGATTTTCTCTGGGGGCGTGCCGGTATGTACTACGGTTACAGTGGCATTAGCCCCGGGGGCTTTCTGCAACATGATGTTAACCATGGGTTTGCCGACGATATTGGAGCGGCCGACCACTACCAGTTCTTTGCCTTTAGGATCGCCGTAACCCCGATTGATCAGCTCTTTGCAGCCTGCCGGGGTGCAGGGCAGAAAGATGCCGGTACCGATGCACAAACGCCCCACATTGACCGGATGGAAGGCATCGACGTCTTTGTCGGGGTCGATTGCATAGAGCACCTTATTGGAGTCGATATGTTTGGGTAAGGGCAGCTGAACTAAAATCCCGTGAATCTTCGGATCCTTGTTATATTTGTCGATCAGGGCCAGTAGTTGTTCTTCGGTAATATCAGGGGGCTGATTGTCCTGGATAGAGTAAAAGCCCAGTTCATGGGAGGTTTTCTGTTTGGCGGTAACATAACTGACCGAGGCCGGGTCCTCCCCGACCAGAATGGTCACCAGACCCGGGGTGACATTATGTTTGGATTTCAACTCTTCTACTTCTTTTTTTAATTCCTCGCGGATCTGTGCTGCCACCTCAGCACCTTTTATCAGCTTGGCAGTCATGGGGGAATTCTCCTTTCCTTGTTCTTTTTTTCATTAATTAGCAGCAAATAACCCTCCACGTCAACCGAAAAAAGCTTTAATATCCTGGTCAGCCCGGCGAAATCGAGGGATGGTAGAGAGGAACGGAAAAGAATTGAGGCCCGTCTCCGGAACCACTGCCCGGACCGGGCCCCTTGAGCAACACTACGCCTTGAAGATTTTCCCTAATTTTACTTTTCGGTTTTGGGCTGTTCCTCGGCCGGCTTCTCCTCTGCCGGCTGAGCCGGTTCCGGAGCGGTCGGTTTGGCCGGTTCTACCGCGGCCGGCTTTTCAGCCTTGGGTTCCGCGGCCGGCTTCTCAGCCTTGGGTTTCTCGGCCGGCTTCTGCTGGCATCCGATAGTTAAGGGTAAAACGGATAGATATAGCGCTGCCATCAATAAAGCCAGAATTTTACGCATGTCTCGCCTCCTTTCTTTTTGGTAGTGTAACCGTATTGCTCTTAGCCTGTCAATGATGATTTAATAATATTTTTTCCATTAAACAAAATTAATGCATATTTTACAATCATAAATTTGCACTCCCAGCGGATTTTGTCTCTTCAAAGTTGAACAAGGTAATGGTTGGGTAACGTGGTTGACAGACGTCGGTCCACAGGCCACAATAAGGCTGGTCCTGTTCAGGGGGATAGTGATGTCAGAACCGAGGAGCGATTGGGGGAAGCACATTGAACGGATGTTTTCCGGGATCGTCCCCTGGTATGATCGGCTCAACCGGATCCTCAGTCTGCGCCGGGATGTCGGGTGGCGGCGGGCCCTGGTCCGGGGTCTGAATCTACCGCCATCTCCGTGGGTGCTGGATCTGGCGGCCGGGACCCTGGACGTTGCCCTGGAACTGAGCCGCAATTTCCCGCTAGGTAAGATCGTGGCGCTAGATTTCAGCCTGGCAATGCTGCGCCAGGGCCAGGCCAAATTAGCCGCTTCCCCTAGCCCGGTCTCTATCGCCCTGATTGCCGCCGACGCTTACGCCCTGCCCTTCCGGGACGAACAGTTTAACGCGGTGACTATGGCCTTCGGCATCCGCAACCTCTTGGACCGCGCTGCCGCTTTGACCGAGATCAAGCGTATTTTGCAACCAGGGGGTCAAATTGCCATCCTGGAGTTCGTGCCGCCCCAAACCGGTTATTTCCTGGTTCTCTATCGTTGGTATTTGCACCACATTTTACCCCTGTTGGGCCGCCTGCTGTCACCCTTGGGGTTTGCCTACCGTTACCTGGTGGAATCGATAGGTGCTTTTCCGACCGCTTCGGAATTCGGTCGCGAGCTTCAGCGGGCCGATTTTGAACAGGTCCAAAGCCAACCCCTGACCGGGGGCGTGGCCTACCTGTTTTATGGGCGCAAACCCCGTGCCCCGAGATAGTCGTTTTCCAAGTCCAGAAATTGTGGTCGATAGTGTTAAAGATAGAACAGGCAGGAACTGCTGAATTATGAGAAATGGTCGGGACGACTGGATTTGAACCAGCGACCCCAGCGTCCCGAACGCTGTGCTCTACCAGGCTGAGCCACGTCCCGACAGGTTAAATTTATCCAAACTATCCGGAATTGGCAAGGGAAATTTAATCCGCCGGCCCGCCTCGCCCTTGTCTTCTAAACCAGTATATGGTACATGAATGGGCATGCAATGCAAGGGGAGGATTATCCAGTTCTTAAAAATCAACAGCTTAGGGATAATATTTTTCTTGGGACTGCTTTTGGTGGCCTGCCAACCGCCGGGTGAGGAACCCCAGCGTTATGGCGGACCAGATACCGGCCCGGCCTACGGTGACATACTTATCGATGGCTCCATCGGCGACGCCAGCAATCTCATCCCGCCCTTGGCGTCTGATTCGGCTTCCCACGGCATTTGTGGTCTGGTCTATAATGGCCTGGTAAAATATGACGGCGAGTTGAATCTGGTCGGGGATCTCGCCGAAAGCTGGGAGATTTCCCCGGACGGCCTGACCATCACTTTTAAGTTGCGCCCCGGGGTGAAATGGCACGACGGGCATCCATTTACCGCGTCCGACGTGTTATTCACCTACCGGGTAATGGTCGATCCCCAGACTCCCACGGCCTACTCTGGGGATTATAAACAGGTCAAAAGGGCTGAGGTTCTGGATGACCTCACTTTCCGGGTAACTTATCCCCGGCCCTTTGCCCCGGCCCTGAGCAGTTGGGGATTGGCCATCTTACCCCGGCATCTCCTGGAAGGTAAAGACATCACCCAATCACCCCTGAGCCGCCACCCGATCGGCACCGGGCCGTATATTTTCAAGAAATGGCGAACCGGCGATCGGATTATCCTCGCTCATAATCCCCGCTATTTTGAAGGACGCCCCTATCTGAATGGCTATATTTATATGATCATCCCGGATCCGGCTGCCATGTTTCTGCAACTAAAAGCCGGTAATATCGACCGCATGGGCCTGACCCCGCTACAGTACAGCCGCCAGACCGAATATCGCCGTTTTAAAGAAATGTACAACAAATATCGATACTTATCCTTTTCTTATACCTATTTGGGTTACAACCTCACTGACCCCCGTTTTGCTGATCGGCGGGTGCGGCAGGCCTTAACCCACGCCATCAATAAACAAGAAATTATCGATGGCGTGCTGATGGGGCTGGGTCAGGTGGCCACCGGCCCCTACAAACCCGGCACCTGGTTTTATAATCCCGACGTGCCCAAATTTCCTTACGATCCCGAGAAGGCCAAGGCCCTGCTGGCGGCGGCGGGCTGGCAGCCCAACGTTCAGGGATGGCTGGAAAAAGACGGGCAACCTTTTGAGTTCACCATTCTTACCAACCAGGGTAACACTATCCGGGCCCACACCGCCGAGATCATTCAGCGGCGACTGAAAGAAATCGGTATCCGGGTTAACATCCGTACCGTGGAGTGGGCGGCTTTTCTTAAGGAATTTATCAACAAGCGCCGCTTCGAGGCCGTGCTGCTGGGCTGGACCACCGGCCAGGATCCGGATGTTTTTGATATCTGGCATTCTTCTAAAATCCGACCCGGGGAGTTGAATTTTATCCATTATCAGAACCCCCAGGTTGACGTTCTGCTGGAGAAAGGCCGTCATACCTTCAACCGCCAGCAACGGCGGCAATATTACTTTGAATTCCAGGAAATACTGGCCCGGGACCAGCCTTATACTTTCCTGTTCGTACCCGACGCCTTGCCAGTGGTACACCGCCGCTTCCGGGGGATTAAACCGGCGCCGGCCGGGATTGATTACAATTTCATCAAGTGGTACGTGCCTAAAGCTGAACAAAAATATACTTTCGCTCTCGATTAAGCCCGGACCGCTACCTGGGTTCCTCTGACCACAAAGCTACTAATCGTGACTAGTCTCCTTTCGCCTAGGCGAGACCTCCCCCTAATTACTTGTTCTTTTCGGAAAATTCCGATAAGATTTGAAGGTGAGCGGTAGATGGCTGGAATAACGGAGCAAAGGCTAATTTGGGAAAATTTAAAGCGTTTTGGAGGAAAATCCAGAAAATCCCTGAATGGCAACGCCGGTTACGTTGGCCGCTGTTCAGTGCCGCCATCGGGGTGGTGGCCGGCGTGGGGGCCATTGTCTTTGATTGGCTGTTGCATCTGATTCTGCATTATTCCATCGAACTGCCCACCAACTACATTGAACCGACACCATTGCCCTTCGGACTACCCCCAGGTAGTTCATCTCTCCCTTGGGGGCATTGGCTATTCTTAGTGGTTCCAACGCTGGGGGGACTGATTTCGGGTCTGCTGGTTTTTCTGATTGCTCCCGAAACCAAAGGTGACGGCACCGATGCCATGCTGGAAGCCTACCATTATCGAGGCGGAGTAACCCGCACCCGGGTACCGTTTATAAAAATTCTCTCATCCGCCATAACCATCGGTAGCGGTGGTTCCGCTGGCAAGGAAGGCCCTATTTCCCAAATCGGTTCTGGGTTTGGCTACTTTATCGCCACGGTTTTTAAACTAAGACCCCGGGAACGACGAATCTTGATGTTGGCGGGCGCGGCCGGCGGACTGGGAGCAATTTTTCGGGCCCCCCTGGGCGCGGCGCTATTTGCGGCGGAAGTCCTCTATGCCGAGACCGAATTCGAGTTTGAGGCCATTCTGCCCTGCCTTACCTCTTCCATCATTGCTTATTGCATTTTTACCAGCTTCTATATCCATGGGCCGGTAGTTTTTCCCCAATCTGCGGAGATCTCTTTACCGATCGAGTTGGTACCCTGCACCATATTTGGGTTGGTTTGTGCCCTAATCGGTTTTTTTTACGTCCGGTTTTTTTATGGGATGCGGGATTACTTTTTTGCCAAACTTCCCATTCCCGACCTTCTCAAGCCCGCGTTAGGAGGTTTTCTGGTGGGTTGCGTGGCCTTCTTCTTTCCACAGATTATGGCCGGCGGCTATGGCTGGATTCAGTGGGCTTTGGAGGGCCATTTTCTCTGGCATACCATGCTTATTCTGGCCATCCTGAAAATTATCGTTACCTCTTTCACCCTCAGCTCCGGCGGCAGCGGCGGCGTCTTTGGGCCTTCTTTGTTCATGGGGGCGATGTTGGGCGGGGCTTTTGGGACATTGGGTCACCAATTGGCTCCGCAATGGGTAATCCATCCAGCCTCTTATCTGCTGATCGGCATGGGCGGATTTTATGCTGGAGTGGCCAAGGTTCCCATTTCGGCTATCATCATGTTGTCTGAGATGACCAGTAGTTACACCCTGTTAGTGCCCTTAATGCTGGTCTCCACTATCACTTTTCTTTGCCTGTGGCACACCAATCTTTATGAAAAACAACTCCCTACCCGCTTGTCTTCCCCAACCCATTTTCGGCGTTTCGCCTCCGGCCTGCTGGATCGCCTGTATGTCTATCAGGCTATCAATCATCGTCCGGTGGAACTGATTCCCGAGTCCATGCCATTCGAGCAACTGGTCCGAATAGTAACCATCTCTCCTGATCATTATTTTCCTGTGGTGGATGATCAGAAGAAGATGACTGGCATTCTGTCGATCAACGATATTCGGGAAATCCTGTTTGAGGAGTCCGTTTCCAATCTGATCGTCGCCAAAGACGTAGCCAATCCCAATGTGATCCGGGTCTTCTGGAATGAGACTCTGAACCAGGCCATGATGAAATTGACTGAGCTGAACGTGGATGAACTTCCAGTAGTTAAAGAAGAAAATCCCGATCATATTATTACCATGTTATCCAAACGGGATATTATCAGCTATTATTACCGTAAGATTGAGATCTGATTTAATAGCTGCTTATGGGAATTGAGCCCTATCCCGCCCATGACCCCGAAAGCCCCTGGGAGCCAGAATTGATAAGAAGAATAACCGACCAGGGTTTTGAACCAGGCCAGGAGGTGCTATATTCATAGCCAACCCTGGCTTTTCCTAAGGTTCTCCATAGTCCGGCGTTCTGGGTGGAAAAAAATCAGCTGGTAACAGTCAGCCTAGGGGCTAATCTCTACTAAATAATGGCGACCGCAGCCTATCAGAAAATTACCCAAGCTCTGAGCCGATGGCGTCCCCACCCCCATGTTTATCTCTCGCTTCTGGCTATTCTCATTGGAATTTTCGCCGGTTACGGGGCACTCCTGTTTCGCTTGGCCATTAAAGTGGCGCAATACTGCTTTTATCAGAACACGCAGGACATCTTGACCTTTGCTCACCGCCTGCCGGTTTATCTCAAAATCGGCCTTCCCGCCCTGGGCGGTCTCCTGGTAGGTCCCATTGTTTACTTTGGGGCTCGTGAAGCCAAAGGCCACGGGGTGCCGGAAGTCATGGAAGCGGTGGCACTCAGAGGGGGTGTCATCCGACCGCGGGTTTCTCTGGTCAAAATCCTGGCCTCCGGGATTTGCATCGGTTCTGGTGGTTCTGTGGGTCGGGAAGGTCCTATTGTCCAGATCGGCTCCGCCATTGGCTCCACTCTGGCCCAGATACTGAAGGTCCCCCACCTGCGACAACGGACCCTGGTGGGCTGTGGCGCCGCGGCCGGGATTGCGGCCACCTTCAATGCGCCGATTGCCGGCGTCCTGTTTGCCGTAGAGGTCCTCTTGGGGGATTTTGGCTTGGCCACCTTTTCCCCGGTGGTTCTTTCCTCGGTAACCGCCACCGCCATCTCCCGCTACTATCTGGGCGATTTTCCAGCCTTTATCATCCCTGCTTACAAGTTGATCTCCCTGTGGGAATTCCTGTTCTATACTTTGTTAGGCATCGTGGCTGGCCTGATTGCCCTGTTATTTATTATCCTCCTGTATAAGTGTGAAGATCTTTTTGAGGAATTAAAGATTCCGGAGTATCTCAAGCCGGCCTTGGGTGGTCTCCTGCTTGGCTGCCTGCTCGTAAAATGGCCCCATGTATTCGGGGTAGGCTACGGGTCGATCAACCTGTCACTCAAAAATCAGTTGCCCGCCCTGTTGCTCCTTACTTTGGTCTTTATCAAAATCCTGGCCACCTCAATTACTATTGGCAGCGGCGGCTCGGGAGGGATATTTGCGCCTTCCTTGTTTATCGGAGCCATGACCGGCGGCTTTCTCGGCTGGGGCCTGCATGAGCTTTTCCCGGCACTTACCGCCAGTTCCGGTGCCTACGCCCTGGTGGGCATGGGTGCCGTGGTGGCCGGAACTACCCACGCCCCTATTACCGCCATACTGATTATCTTCGAGCTCACTGCCACTTATAAAATCATCCTGCCCTTGATGATTTCCTGTATTCTCAGTACTATTATTACTACTTCCCTGAAGCGCGGTTCTATCTATACCATCAAGCTATTGCGCCGGGGGATTGACATTTCGCGCGGCTGGGAACAGGGTATCCTGCAAACCATCCAGGTACGAGACGTCATGAGAAAGCAGGTAGTAAGCATTCCGGAAAGCATGCCACTGAGAGATATCCTTAATAATCTCAAAGCCCGCGATGTTTCCTATCTGCATGTAATCAATGAAAACGGGGAATTGACGGGGATTATCTCCTTCCGCGATATCCGCCCGCTGCTCCAGGAAGAAAGCCTGCAAGGTCTAATTATTGCGAAAGACGTGGCTACCCCC
Organism: Deltaproteobacteria bacterium; assembly: GCA_019309545.1. Lineage (NCBI taxonomy): Bacteria > Pseudomonadati > Myxococcota > Myxococcia > Deltaproteobacteria bacterium. The sequence continues at coordinate 39,421 of JAFDGA010000023.1, read as the reverse complement.
GACGTCATTACCATCCGGCCTTCGGATAACCTCCAAGTGGCCTTAGAGAAAATGGGCAGCCGGCAGATTGCTCAACTCCCCGTGGTGGCAGACGACCATCCCCGGAAGGTAATCGGCACAGTAAATGAAAAGGATGTGGTGGCTGCCTATAATAAGGCAGTGTTTCGTCGAGAAATAGAAAAGTATTGAAAATCCTTCCTCGCCGTAACCGCTACGGAAGAGCAGAATCAATCTAAGTGGGGGCTGCCTGATACGTAGAATTTCCGGAAAAACCTTGATTTTTAACCCTACTCGTCGATTCTGGCTTCTTGTGGGTCTCGTGCTCCTGTTATGGTTGGGGTCGCCTCTAACCGAGTACTTTTTCCCCTTGCCGGGAATTATTTACCAGCATGGTGATGAGTCGCGCCCGGTTATTGCACTCACCTTTGATGACGGGCCTTCAGCCCGGTTCACTCCCCAGATTCTCGCTTTACTGGCGAAACATAAGATTCACACCACCTTTTTCCTGCTGGGCCGCCATGCTCAGCGCTACCCCCAATTGGTCCAGGCCCTGGTAGCGGAAGGACACGAAATCGGCAACCATACCTATAGCCACCCGCATCTGGTCCAAGTAAACCAGACTACTTTGGCATGGGAAGTGGAAAAGACCAAATATTTGCTGACCCGCCTCGGGGTTGGATTAAATGGGCTGTTCCGTCCGCCATATAGTGAGTTATCCCAGAAGGTAATTGCCTATGTGGAAAGCACGGGGCGCAAGATTATCTTGTGGAGTGTCGATTCCGGTGACTGGCAGGGCTACCCCGCCGCAACCATCGTTAACCGGGTGCTTAATGATCTAAAAAATGGAGCTATCGTAATCTTTCACGACAATAATGAATACGACAATGCCAACCGTCAGCCCACCGTGGAGGCCCTGCGCATTTTACTGCCGCATATTCAGAGACGAGGCTTTCGTTGCCTGACGGTCTCTGAACTTTTAAAAGACCGTTAAACCCAGACACACTTGGTTAGAAATTCGCTGGCTGCAGACCAACTTGCCTGGATACGGATCTCCGGGCCCGTCCACTAGGGGGGTTATCAAGTTTTTCTAAGGGCAGGGACAATGGCCTGCCCCCAATCTCATAAGGTTCTTAAGTGCCACCGGGCCTCAGTCCCAGAAAGCTCAATCTACGACAATTACCGAAAATTTTCCGCCGTACTCCATCACCTTGCGGGATACGCTGCCCAAGAGCAGCCTTTTGATCGGCGACAGGCCGCGTCGGCCCAGGACTACCGTGGTATAGCCTCCGGCTTCGGCTTCATCCAAAATCTCCTGGGCCACATCCAGGTGTTGGGGGACGGATTTGATTTGAATCGCCTCCGGCTTGAAGCCATGGTTGATTAAGGTCTTTTTGGCTTCGTTAAAGACTTCTTCCCAGGCCTTTTCTTGTTCCTTCTCCCAATTGGCGATCATCTGGTTCCGGGCTTGTTTTTCCTCCGGGGTTAAGATGCGGCCCTCCTCCAGAAACTTGGGGGGTAAACCGGGCAGGACATGGAACAGAGTTGCCTGGGCCTCTGGATTCTGGCCAAAGGCTTTGCCCACATAAGCCACTGCCCGCCGGGCATTATCAGAGGCGTCCAAACCGATCAGAATTTTTGCTGGCATATCATCCTCCTCATCATAAACCTATTTGTCAGGGTAGCCTTAATAAACACGAGCCTTTCTACTAGCCCCAGGAGGACACCTTTTTATAATTAAAATCTTAATACCGGAAAAGTGGTTGTCAAGTTCGCAGGGCCAGTTCTTCTACCAGGCGATCGGCAAACCTCATGATAAAATCCCGCTGCTGGCGGTTGGCATAGCCGGTACAGGGGCAACGCATGTACATCCGACTGCGGATAAGAAATTCGAACTTGATAAATTTATCCCCTAATTCAATGGCAAAACAAAACGGTTGGTATTCCCGATGGGCATATTGCATCTCGTTGAGCAGGTCGTCCTGCAGGTCTACCCACCAGATGCCCTCCAATCGGGCCGGTATGGCATGTTCGTTGAGATAGCTTTTAATGCGCGGAATATCGGCCTTGCTGATCTCATCTAATAAGTATTGCCGCATTTATGCTCCGGTTGATTTCGAACCCCGCCGGTCAAACCGCCGGGGGATGGGGAGATACTCTACCGTGGGCTGATGACGCACCGGCTGGGGATAGAGTCCCATGAGTTGAAAGATTTCCTGCGGCATCTCGCTGTTCACCGGCAGTCCCATTTCCTGGGCTGCCTTAAAGGTGATGGGATGATCGTGCGTCCACTTGCCTTCCGTCAACAGCTTGGCCAACTCATCGGCCTTATCGGTGGGGAACTTGTCGGCCAGCAACTCCCGGACACTAGTATGTACCTGCCAGATAGCTTTTTCAGCCTGATCGGCCAGAATCAGAGTTTGATCATCCACTTCGGCCACCGGCTTGCGGGCTACCGCCTTTAACAGCGAGGCAGCCGGATATTGACCCAACTGGGGATCAACCGGCCCCAACACCGCATGTTCACACATGACAATTTCATCCGCGGCCAAGGCGATCAGCGTGCCTCCCGACATAGCGTAATGGGGCACAAAGACCGTAACCTTGCCAGGATGTCGGTGGATCGCCCGAGCGATCTGCAGCGAAGCCAACACCAAGCCGCCCGGGGTATGTAGCACTAAATCCAGCGGGACCTCAGGGTCGGTCAGGTGGATGGCCCGGATGACTTCCTCAGAATCATTGACGTCGATATACCGCACGATCGGAAAGCCCAGCAGGCTCATGGTCTCCATGCGGTGGATCATCATGATCACCCGGGATTGCCGGGCCTTCTCTAAACGGGCCAGCAATCGTTGTCTGGACATCACCAGGAATTTCTGGCGGATAAGCGGTTGCAGGGCCATGACCATCAGAAAGATCCAGAATAGATCGATTGTTCCCATACTTACTCCTGCAGTGGCTGTCTCAAAGGGGTGCGGAAGGCATCCAGGATCGCATAAACCCAGACCCCTAAAAATAGACTGAGGGCAATCAGAATCAACGGGTGTTGTAAAATTTTAATCACCATCTCCTGGAACATTGGCTTAGTTAACGGGGCGGGATAAATCGCGGCGTATTCGTAGTTTAATAGAATCAGCCCTCCCAGGAAAATCACCGTAACCCCCAGGCTAGCCAAAAGGATCAGACAAAGACCCTTTTTCAGGTCCCGGTTATAGATCTGCCCCAGTCCCGGAAAGACCAGCGCCGAAAGCAACAAGGCAATCAGGGAGCGTTTCATCAGATTCCTCTCGATTACCAACATAACCAAAACCGCCCCAATGGTCAAGATACAAACCTGGCCCAGCTTTTATTACCCTTGGTATCTTGGGGTCTTGATGGTAAAATTAATGAATCTTGGCTTGGGCCCCAGAAACCAATCAGTGTGGCCCAAAGATCGGCTGGCGTAGGGGCGACCCGCCGGGTTCCCCCCTACCATACAATTACCGAAACGACCATAATAAATTCTGGGTCAAGTGTTAAGACTCAAATCAAAAAACTGACGCGCATGGAATCTCCCAAATTCCCTGAATGGCCCATACAAAGCTTTGTGGAGCGCCTGGCAGAGGCCAACCCCCTACCGGGCGGAGGCTGTGCAGTCGCCCTGGCCGGAGCCTTGGCTGCGGCTCTGGGATCTCTGGCCACTCAACTTAGCTTAAAAAACCCCCGGCACCATGGCGATGACCAGCGGGATGGAGAATTTTTGGATAAAATCAAGGAGCATCAGTCTGCCTTCCTGAATTTTCTGGATGCCGATGCCTTGGCCTATCAGGCTGTAGTGCAGGCCCAACGTCTGCCTGGTCACACCGCCGAACAAAGCCTCAGCCGCCGCCAGGCTCTCGATGCCGCGTTTCTTAAGGCTTGCGAACCACCATTAGGGATGGCCCACCGGGGGTTAGAACTGCTCCAGGGGGCTGCGCTCCTGGCTGAACAAGGCTACCCGGTCACCCTGGCCGATGTCGGAGTCATGGCCTTTCTGGCAGAGGCCGTAGTTCAGGGGGCCTTAATCAATATCTTCTCTAACCTCAGTATAATCCGTGATTCCACCCTGACCAGGACTGTTCGGGAACAGGCCTGGCGAATAAAAGAGCAATTGCAAGGCCTTGTCACTCTGCTGAGATCGTTGCTCGATGCTCAGATTGGCAAACGGCCTTAGCATTGACAGAAGGTGATCTTATAGATTAAATTCTAAGGTTCCTCATGGTACATCGATTCGATCCTGCCAAGAAACACGTGCTGGATAGTCCAGCCCGGTACCAAAATACCCGACCCCAAGAACTGTTGGCGTGGGCCGGAGTAACCGCCGGACAGACCCTGCTTGACATCGGCTGCGGCACCGGGTTTTTTACCGTCCCGGCAGCTCAACTGGTCGGACCTGAGGGTAAAGTGCTGGCCACTGATATCCAACCCGAAATGCTGGCCGCGGTTCAGGACGTAGTAACCGCCCAAGGCCTCGCCAACGTCGAGATTTTCCCGGGCCCGGACTACGAACTGCCCCGGCAATCACCGGTAGACTGGGTGTTGCTGGCCTTTGTCTTACATGAAGTCAAAGAGCCCGCCCAATTGCTGGCCTTGGCCGATAACCTGGTTGCCTCAGGAGGCCGGATTCTGGTAATCGAGTGGCCCAAAGAAGAGAGTTCCAAAGGCCCACCGCCAAAGGTGCGTTTATCTCCGGAAGACATCCTGGTTCTGGCCCAGCCGCTGGGACTGGTAGAGGTCCAACGTCAGGAACGCCGTCCGCACTACTATGCGCTGGTCCTCAGGAAACAGTAAATTTTGGTTTAATAGCGGATGGTAGCCGGATAATCGCGCTAGCCGATAAGGTTGCACTGAACGAAGAAGATAGTTATTTTATTGTTAAATCTAACTGGATTACTGGGAGGATGCTATGGCTGCCAAATGTCTGGTGGAAGAAGCGGAAAATCGGGAACTGGATTCTTATGACCTGATCGAAGTCTTGGAACTGGTTAAGGATCATCGCTGGCAAGAGATCTGGAGACGGTATAGTCGCAAACCCGGGGAGTTTGAAACCCTAAATTTCGAGCTCTATCCCCCAGATTATTTTATTCAGATGACGGTTCAGCAGTTGACTTCTTTAGCCTTATCCGCCAAATATAATGTTACCCCCTATATCATGCAAGCCCTGATCCGACGGGTGCTGTTAGGGCATCGCCATGGTCTGATCCTAACCAAATTATCCCGCTATGGCGTTCCGGTTGCGGCTGATCACACCATTAATCTGTCCTGCTCCATAGGCACGGTGGGGATTGATTTATTGGTCAGTCGGGATGAAAATGCTCAGGAATACCGCTTTCGGCGCTTTGGCACCAGCCGGGTCGAACAGGATGAACAACGCCCCCTAGATCATTATGATATGGTTGCCATCCTGCTTTCTTCTTACCTGAATTTAACCGCTTGGATCCTGGATCGCTACGTGCCGCAGGAGATCCTAAACGAGGGGATTGAAGAAGAGAAGGTAGTACGGTTCAGCAGTCCGGCCGGGGATTACCTGGTGGATTTCCTGTTTCACCGCATCAAGAACGACGTTACCCGGGAGTTGCCGCCCCGAGGCAATGTTTCGGTCGGGACCATGCATCAGGTCATCACCCGGCTGTTTGCCGGACATGACCCGGCTCTGATCACCAAGGAGTTGACCTCCCAGGGCATTATCATTAACCAGGAAGAGGCCGCCCGAGACTTCACCTTAGCCCGTTATCTGAATGATAACTATATTGAAATGCGTTGTCGGCGGAAAGCCTAAGGTCGAGCTCAGGCAGCCCTCGAAGATCTCCGGAGGTGGTTTCAGTCCACGATAATGACAGCAATGCCTTTGGCGCGGTGCACCACCTTGCTGGAAACACTGCCCAACAACACTTTTTGAGCTCCGGTTAAACCCCGGCGGCCCATGACGATGGTCGAATAACCTTCGGCATCGGCCTCGGCCAGGATATCTTCGGCCACGTCGAAGTACTTGGGCATGAACTTGGTGCTGATGGCCTCAGGGGTCATGCCGCCCTGAATCAATCTATCCCGGGCCTGGGCAAACAGGCCCTGCCATTTTTTTTCCTGTTCGCTTTGCCAATTAGCAATCAGATTCTGACGGGCCTGGCGTTCTTTATTGTCTAAGATATGGCCATCATCCCAAAAGGCCGGGGGAGTACCGGCAAGAATATGGAGCAATCTGACCTCTACACCAGGAGTCTGGCCAAAAGTATTGGCCACATATTCTACCGCGCGATGAGACGCTTCCGAGCCATCAAGAGGAATTAACAGCTTCGCCGGCATTTTGTCCTCCTATTTAGACTTGCTAATCGCAGTTTATCCGGATACCCGGTTAAGGTCAATTAATAACTGAACCCTAACAATAATTTTCTCCGTGCCTCGGCATCCTGGGTCATTCCTAAATTCACTTGCAATTTTTACCACTTCAGGTAAAATTCAGCAAGACTTGGGAGGCATCCATGGTCAGGAGTAAAGAGTTGTTAGATTCTTTTACGGACAAAAACCAAGTAGAGCGACTGCTGACCTGTATTGAGATTTCCAAGACTCTGGTCAGCACCTTTGATATGGAAACCCTGCTGACCGCGGTGTTGGAGCGGATCAATGCCCTGGTCCCGGCCAGCAATTGGTCCCTCTTGCTGATTGATCCCCAAGGCCAGGAACTCTATTTTTCGGTGGCTGTGGGCCTTGATCTGGAAAAAGTTCGCCATCTCCGGCTTAAAATCGGGGAAGGCATTGCCGGCACAGTAGCCCAGACGGGTGAACCGATTTTTATCAGGAACGCCCGCCAGGATAAACGCTTCTGCCCCAAGGTCGATGAACTCACCGGCTTTGCAACCCGCTCTATCATCTGTTTGCCGCTCATCATCCGGGGACAGGCGATCGGGGTGATTGAGGTGGTCAACCTGGACAACGAAAACTTCTTCCGCAAAAAATATCTCCCCCTGTTAGCCATCCTGACCGACTACGTCGCCATTGCGGTAGATAATGTCCGTAATTTTCAAAAGCTTCAGGTGGAAGCCTTCATCGATGATGTCACCGGCTACTTCAATACCCGCTACCTCACCTGGCACCTGGATAAACTGGTCTGCCAGGTCCTTAGCGATAACTCTGAACTCTCGGTAGTATTTCTGGATATCGACGACTTTAAAAAGGTGGTGGACCGTTATGGGCATCTCCAGGGAAGCAAGGTCCTTAAAGAAATTGCCAGGGTTATTGGCTCCTTATTGTCCCCCAGCGACAGTCTGATCCGCTACGGGGGGGACGAATTCATCATTCTGCTGCCGGGCCAGAGCAAGGAGAGGGCCTATGACTTTGTGTGCCAATTACGGGAAACGCTTAATCAGAGCCGTTTCCTTCCTGAGGAAGGCTTAAATCTGGCTCTTACTGCCAGTTATGGAATTGCTACCTTGCCATATGACGCTACCGATAAGCAGACCCTATTACTGTTAGCCGATCAGGCCATGTATTCCAGTAAAGACCGGGGTAAAGACACCATTATGCTCGGAGAGCCGGCAACCGGCCCTGACAAGGCGGATTAATAGTTATCTTTGCGAAGAATGTTGGTTTTGGTTCACTGACCACTGCTTTTACATGGTACTGCCCAAGCAACGGAAAACCGATGGTCTGCTGCAGCTAGCCCGGGAAGTTCTAACCATTGAGGCAGAGGGCATCTCCGGCCTGATCCAGAAGCTCGATCACCAATTCATCCGGGCCGTGGAGGTGATCCTTAAAGCTAAGGGGCGGTTAATAGTGACCGGTATAGGAAAGTCCGGGATCGTGGCCCGGAAGTTGGTAGCCACCTTTAATTCAACCGGCACTCCGGCTCTGTTTTTACACCCGGTGGAAGCCATGCACGGCGATCTGGGAATGGTATCGGCCCAAGATGTGGTTCTGGCTTTGTCAAACAGCGGTGAGACCAATGAATTGACCATCCTGCTCCCTAGTATTGAGCGTCTGGGGGTCCCTCTAATCGCCCTGACCGGACGGCGGCACTCAACCCTGGCCCAACACAGTGCGGTGGTCATCGATGTCGGCGTTCCCCGGGAGGCCTGTCCGCTGGGGTTGGCGCCCACTGCCAGCACCACCGCGGCGCTGGCCATGGGCGATGCCCTGGCCGTGGCTCTGCTCACCCAGCGCGGTTTCAAATCCAGCGATTTCCGTCGCTTCCATCCCGGCGGCAGCCTGGGGGCGCGCCTGTCCCTGGCCATTTCCGAGGTAATGCTCAGTGGCGACCGCCTGCCCTTGAGTCGCCCCGGACAGTCCCTGCGGGAAGCCATTGTCGAAATGGATAAAAAACGCCTTGGCTCCACCCTGGTAGTGGACGATCAGCAGATTCTGCAAGGAATTATTACGGACGGGGATCTACGTCGGGCCTTGAAAAAATTTAGTAATCTATTAGATAAAAAGGTTCAGGAGATCATGACGCCATCCCCCCAGACCATCAGCCCCGAGGCCTTGGCCTCGCAGGCCCTGGAACTGATGGAACACCAGGCCATTACGGTTTTGCCGGTGGTAGACCAACAACTGCGGGTGGTGGGTATCATCCATTTGCATGATCTGCTGGGGCGGGGAGAGTTTAAATTCACTAACTGAAGCAGTAAACTAAATACAGTTTTCCCAGTAGCTTTAAGGAAACTAGATAGGATATCTTAAACAGAGGCGAAGCAGTTTTGAAAGGGAGATATTATTTAGGTTTAGAAAAATGGCTTTGGGGCCAGGCGGTCTTGGGTCCCCCGGCCCGGAGCAAAATTAGCTTTATAATTAAGAGGCCAAAATATGACCGAAATAGAATCAAAGAAAGCTGAGCAACCGGCTGAACGGGCACAGCCGCAATCATTGGTGATCGAAATCATGCCGGGACAGGCCGGAGAAGGGTTAATCGAGATTTTCGAGCCCGGCAGTTACGAGGGTAAACCGCTCCGGAAGCTGTGTGAAGAAACCTTAAGTAAAACCAATTGGAGCATCGAAGAACAACAAGTCCTTGAAGACATTAAAAGACAGTTGGCCGGTGGCAAGTTGCTCTGCAGAGGTCGAGAGGTTGACGGCAAGGCTAGAGATTATGCCGAAGTGCAGGAAACTGAAGTCGGAGAACAATATCTCTACGTGCCGGTGCGGGCCATCAAACCTCAAGAAGGAGGTAGACCTTATCGCAATTACAGTAATTACATCCGCATGGCTACGGAGAGCGATCTGGATAAAGTCCTGGAAATCGATCGGCTATCCTTCCTGGACTTCTGGGAATACCATAATTTTCGCCAGGCCCTGAACCACTTATTTTATATATTTGAAACAACAGAAATTTTAGGCTACCTGATCGGCTGTATCTGTGAACTAGGCCACCGAGCGGTGATCTTGAGGATCGCAGTGCATCCCGAGCATCGAGGGAAGGGCATCGCGACGGCGTTAATTGAAAACTGTATCGCTAACTTCAAGCAAAAAAAGGTTAAATATGTAGAATTAGACGTTGAGCTGGTTAAGATCGGCGCAGTAAAACTCTATGAGCGCCTGGGCTTTCAAATTATGAAGGTGCTTTCCCTCGATCATGAAAATAATGATAGTTTCTATATGATGAGGTTAACTTTAAACTAGCCTTAAACTATGATTATTGTCTGCCATTACTGGAGCAGTCAGTAATGCAACAGTTGCTGGAATCAAATCTTGAGATTGTCATAGAAGGCGGCTTTATCTATCTACCACTACTGTTTGATCCGGAAATAGCTTGCGAAGTTCAGAACTCGGATGGTCAGTTCACGCCACCCCCTGGTAGCCCCCTAATTGCCAGGGCGGGAAAGCTGTTTGTCAAAACCTTGAGTTTGGCCTCCCTGGTGGAAAACTACGAAAAAATCCACCCCACCTCCTATCAGCAACTGCGGCGGGCCGGTTTACAGAAATTTGGCCATGATCCGGAGATCAATGATCTACCTATCGATAGTCAGGTCAGAACCATAATTTTCGAGGTAATGCCCCACTTTTTGAGAAGAAAAGCCGGTTTAAAGAGAATACCACTTACCGAAACAGAAATAATGGATTTGCTGCGGGAGAAGCTGGAAATCTCCAAAATCGATGACCAAAAGGTAGATAAGCTGCTGGATTTAGAATTACTGCAAAATTTAGTGACAAGGCTTGAAGCCACTGCGGCAACCAGACCCGAACCTTTAGAAGGTTTGATGTTGGCCCCACAGTTGTACGAGTGGTTTCGCCTGGCTTTGGAAAAATATATAATTGATCAGGAAAGAGATCGTCTCCGACAGGCGCTGGCGGAACGACAACAGCTGGTCCGGACCCAAAGTACTTATCTCCCAATTCTCCTCGCCCTAGCCCGGCAAGGTTCATTAGAGGTGGATGGCTTCGGGTTTTTTAAAACCGGCTTCAGCAACGAATACATCATCTATAAACACATCGGCGAATATGTCCTCAAAGATTACTATGGTCGCTTTTATCTATTCCCCGACTGTCGGGTGGCGGTTTCCACTCTGGCCGGTCTACAGCCCCTGGTGCTGGAAAGATATAAACACCCCTTCCTGTTCGGCTACGCTTCCTGGCAGAAAATCTGCACCGGCGATTACGAGACAACCAAAAACTTTACTGCCGAAAATGTCATCCAGGCCCTGGAGGAAGGCATTAACGCCCTGTATTATGGTTACAACAGTCGCCGCCGCAACGGTTATCACAGTCTGGATCGCATAACTCAGCATGTTCGGACCGTCGATTTCGATGATTACCGGATTTCCGCCGATCATCCCAAAATTGTCTCCGGGCAGGTCGAGGTAAAAAACAGATACACCTGATATGGCCCTATTGCAGCAAATAAGAGGGGAAAGGGCGCAGAGAAAAAACAAACCGCCTTTTCAATGCAGCCTTTTTACCAGAATATGCACTTTAGTAAAGGCCTATGGCTTGGGGAACAGCTTTGTCGCCCTCCTCGATCAGCCCTTAGAGCAGTGGCCGGTGGAAATCTTTGCACACGAGCCGGTGCCAAACAAAGCTTTTTTCCAACCTCCGCTGTTTGCTCTGGGTACTGCCCCGGAATATCAAGTGACCATGGCAATTATCGCGGCAGTCAACAATCCTTACCTGCAGTTCGTGCACTCCCCAGCCGAGATTCTGCTGTGTGGACCGCTGTTTAAATTAAATCCGGCTCTTAACCCGGAACTACTGGGCCGCTTCCATTTTCTCACCCTGTGGCAGCGGAAGCGACTCCGGGGACCAGGCCGAGCCTAACGCCAGAAAAGGCCGGTCATCCCGGATAAACGAATATTTAACACAAAGCTAAAACAATATTTGGTGAACTATGTTTGATAGATTATCAGAGGAAAGCCGGCGGCGGATCAAAGAGAAAATTGAGCAACAACGAGAAGCTCAAACTCTCGAGGCCATTCAACAGGTCGTCGAATTTGATAAAACCCCGGCTGATTTTAAGGCGCATTTAGATCGGTTTGTGATCGGCCAGGAAAAAGGCAAGAAGATTATCGCCACCGCCATTGCCTTCCACTATAAACGCTTAGGCAACGCCCTCAAAGAGATGTTGGCCGAAGACGGCGGTGACATCGGCGCCGCCCTGCGCCACACCCGAACTCCCAAGGCCAACCTGTTAATGATCGGGCCCACCGGCTGCGGCAAAACTTACACCTGCGAAACCGCCTCGGGACTGGTGGGGGTTCCCTTTGTGGTCGAAGATTTAACCAAATTCAGTGAAACCGGCTATGTCGGACAGAACACCAGCGATATCCTGGCCGACCTACTGGTCGCCGCCGCCGGCAACCCTCATTTGGCCCAGATGGGCATAGTCTATCTCGATGAGGTTGACAAAATCGCCACTGAGAACGTGGCCTACCGGGATGTATCGGGCCGCGGCGTTCAGAAAGGCCTCTTAAAGCTGGTGGAGGGAGTGGAAAATACCATTGAGATGGGCAAGGAAAGAATCACCCTGTCCACCAAACACGTGCTTTTCATTGCCGGCGGGGTTTACGAGAAGCTCGACGCCATTGTCGAAAAACGGATGGAGCGCCATGGCTTCGGCGGCAATTGGCAGGATCATCTCCTGACCGAGGACCTGGTAGTATTTGGCATGGAACGACAACTCATGGGCCGCTTTCCGGTGAGAATTGTCTATGACTTATTAACCACGCAAGAACTCCAGGAAATCATGATTAGAAGCGAAGACAGTCCGCTGCGCGCCTATATCAACGACCTCAAGGCCTGGGGCATCGAGCTGACCTTTGTCGACGATGCCTTGAAGGTGATCGCCCAGCGGGCCAAACAAGAACGCACCGGGGCTCGCGGCCTGATCAGTATCATCCACCGGGTGTTATTTGAGGATATGTTCCGGCTGCCCGGCAGCCATACTGGCAAGCTGGTAGTGGATGAGCGATATGTCAGGATGAAATTAAATTGAGATTTAAAAGCCTGTCACAACTGCAACGCCCAGTGGCGCAAGAGATCATCCTGGACTCCTTGCCCCAGGAAATTCCTATGACCTCTTACGCCCGCTCCAAGGCCTTTAAGATCAACGAATTGGTGGGAGCCATCCACCACAGCAGTTATGAATGGTACGGCTATACCCTGGCCCGGCGGGATAACCCGGAGCTCATTATCGATATCGGCTTGCCCAAAAATGAACAGAATGTCTTGGAGTACACCAGCATCGACCCGGAGAAAATCGCCGCTTTTCAGGAAACCCTGGCCGCCGACCGCTTTATCAACGGCTGGATTCACTCGCATGGCGAACTCGAGTTCCATGCTTTCTCCGCCATTGATGAGCAGAATCACCTCACTGTGCTCGATTATGTCACCGCCCTCTCTAAGAAGCCCATCGCCAAGAAAGAAATTTTGATCAAGGACTTGACCCTGTTGGTGGCCGACCGGTTCGCCGAGCCCGATTTAGCCCAAGGCAGCGTCTCGCTGATTACTGATGTCCCGGTGGCCCAAGCCCGGATCCTGGAAACCATTTACGGTGGGTTCAGTTACGGCATCGTCATCGGCGACGAGGGCTGGCATCAGCAGCAGATCTATTACAAGCGGCGGGCCATCCTCTCGGGCCAGACCACGGTGAGCCACCAAAACGCCGAGATCGTCCTGGTGGACAATGGCCAGTCCCTGACGCCGGTTGAACTGGCCGCTTTGGCCGGGGAAGTCAAGGAAAAAATCAATCCCATCACCTATAAGCTGGAAAAGCTGGAAATATTGTAATGCGGCCGACGTCGGTAAGACTGGATCGACAACTGCGCATCCCGGGTTGGAATCAAGCGGTACTTGCGGCGGCCCGGATCGGCGTGGTCGGCGACGATGATCGCCTGGCCTCGCTGTACGTGATGTCGGCCGCGGCCCTGGGGCTGAATCAACTAGTAGTCATCGCCCCCCGTCTGGAGCCGCACCTGATCGACATTGGGCGCCAAGTCAATCCTGACCTGCGCCTGGTCCATCTGCCCGGATACTTCACCCACCCGGTGCTGGAGGACCTATTTACTGGTTGCCAGGTGCTGGTGGATCTCAGTCAGTACGGGTTGGCCAACAAATTATTGCTGGCTCAAGACGGCCGCGCCCCCCGGCCGGTGATCCGCGGCTTCCCTTACCAGCAGGCTGATCAGCAAGGCTTCAAGGTCTTTACTTATCTGAAGGGGCGGGAATGGCAGGAACTGGAGCAGTTGCTGTCCCCCCGCAACCTGCCCGCCGCGCCTTTTGATGACGACGTGCTAAACATCATCATTGCCGGGCTGGCCTTGGAAGAGACCAAGAATATCCTCATGGGGCAGCCGGTATCGCCAGAGGTGATTGCCTATGCGCGACCGCCACTGCCGCTCCCGCGCTGCCATCCCCCCCTCTGTGTGGTGGGGGCCGGGGCTTTAGGCAATTTTATCGGCTTGGGGCTGGCCTTGCTGGGCGCGACGAACCTCACCTTTATGGATGCGGATGTGGTGGAGATGACCAATCTAAACCGCCAGGTGTTTCTCTCCCAGGGCCTGGGGAAAAACAAGGCCCAAGCTCTGTCGGCCCGCCTGAACCGGTTGTTCGGCCTCAATAGCCGGTTCCTCCCGGTCGCCTTAGACCAGGAAACCGATATCTCCCCGTACCAGATAATTTTTGACGGGGTCGATAATTTTGAGACTAGGATCATTCTGAGTGAATTATGTAAAGCTCACCAGAAAATCCTGATCAGCGGCGGCAGCGATGTCGCCGCCGGTCAGGTGGTGGTTTATGATCCGGCCCGCCATACCCGGACCCCGGCGGAACTGCTGGGGTTGGCGGAGATCGTGCGCCAGCGCCGGACGGCCCCCCACTCGCACCCCCGGGCCTCTTGCCAGTACCGTCCCGATCCCGCGGTAATCATGACCAACCAGATCATCGCCGGCTTTATGGTGGAGGCCTACCGCCGGGTGCTGGGCCAGCAGGAGCCAGACAATATATTTTACGACGCCAGCCGCGACCAGCGGCTCTGAGGGGAAAGGGAAATCTGGACCCCTTTGGGCACCAGGCTTACCAAAGTAAAAAAGGGGGCGAGGGGCGGTGGGTAAACCGCCCCTACCGGGTTTGGTGGGCACAATACCGAGGACTTCTCTGGCCTGCTAATTTGCCAGAGCTGGGGAGAGGGAGAGGGAATATTTTCTCCGGGCCACCACGGAGGCCGGTTAAATTGGGTTCGGGTCTTAAAAGTGGCCAAACCGGCTCTGTTCCGGTCGGCCACCACAGTTTTGACAATTGCTTATTTCTTATAGGCCCCGCTGCAAATAATTACATCATCGACCATTTCAAAATAAACGGTTTTCGGTTCCACCTTTTTGGTCTGGGGGTGGGCCCACTTGTAGTCCACCCAACCGCTACCTTTGGCCTTGGCGGTCTCGACGATCTCTTTGGCAAAGATCTTGCCGTCAGCATCTTTAACGGTGAGAAAATCTGTGCCTATCAATTTCGGATTGATATGGGCGATCATCTTACCGTTGGCATCCAAGACATAGATATATAGGTCGTCTTTGACAAAATCGCCTTTGGGATCCTTGAATGCCGCCAGCGCCTTATCTTTTCCCTGGGCTTTGTAAAAGGCAACCGCCTTTACTACCCAGTCTTTGGCATCGTCGGGGGTGGCTTGGGCAAAAGCCAAACTGGCGCAAAAGACAAAACCGATCAAGGTTGCCAACAGTATTAACTTCCTGTTCATTTGTCCCTCCTTGGTTACTGTTCCTTTACATTTCTTCCAACCCTCCATCGCCGCGCAAATCTCTGCCTTCGACTGGATTGCCGCCAGATATCACCTCCCAACTTGTAGTGCTTTGATTTTGGAGTAGTTTGCCATAAAATTCATTTATTTGTCAAGCTTTTTAAATACAGCTGTTATTATATTTTGTGGTTTACAAGTCTTTTTCCTAACCGGTTGAGCCTTATTAATGATCTTTTCAAGGCAACCTATCGATACCTATGGCAAAATCGACAAAAAAGTAAGAGTCGCAACTTCCCACCCGCCTAATCCGGGGGTGCCCTATATGATCATTCCTGATTAAGCTCTTCTTTGATTTTCGTTTTTTTGCCGTTTTATTTAAATGGCTCTAAACCCAGGGTTAACCACCCATAGCAAATGGAGTGGGACCTTCGATGGCCAATTCAACTCCAAGTATAAATGGACAAACCGTAGAATTTGCGCCGGGCCAGACCATCCTGGAGGATGCTTGGGGGTCTGCGCCGTCCAGATCGGAAAAGCTTGGTTTCCCTCCAACATCTTCCTGGTAATCAACCCATCTAAGCCAAATCCTTTCCAGATTTCCAATTTTTTTATATAGGCTTCCCGTTTATGCCATAAAAGACATAAAATATTGAGACATTTATGTGTTGACTTTCACATATTGCCTTATATAAGATGCATAAAGGATTAATAGCCTCAGATAGTGTTATTCGCCCACCTTGAGATGGAGGTTCAAGAGGCATGGCCAATTCAACTCTAAGTATAAATGGACAAACCGTAGAATTCACGCCGGGCCAGACCATCCTGGAGGCGGCCCGGGGGGCGGGAATTGACATCCCCACCCTGTGTTACCTGAAAGGCACCACCCCCACCGGCTCCTGCCGGGTCTGCGTAGTCGAAGTCGAGGGGGCCCGCACCCTGCTGCCGGCGTGCTCCACCCAGGCCGCCGCCAACATGGTGGTTCAGACCGAGTCGGAACGGGTGGTCGCGGCCCGCAAGATGGTCATCGAACTGCTGCTGGCCTCCGGCAATCATAACTGCCTGATCTGTGAAGCCAATGGGGAATGCGAATTGCAGGCCTTGGCCTATCGCTACCAGGTGCCGACCCCCAGCTTTGCCAACCCCCCCGACACGGCGTATTATTATGAAGACAATAATAGTATGATCGTGCGGGATTTTTCCAAGTGCGTTATGTGCGGCCGTTGCGTGCGGGCCTGTTGCGAGCGCCAGGTCAATCTGGCCATCGACATCGGCTACCGCGGCTCGCACAACAAGATCGTCGCCCGCGGAGATTATCCTTATATCGACGCCGATTGCGTCTTTTGCGGGGAGTGCGTGCAGGCCTGTCCGGTAGGGGCCTTGCTGGACAAGGCGGCCCGCTTTCAGGGGCGGCCCTGGGAGCGTACTAAGGTCCGGTCCACCTGCCCTTATTGCGGGGTAGGCTGCCAGATCGACCTGCAGGTCAAGGACGGTCGCATAGTCAAGGTGACTGGCGCTGATGAGGTTCCCAACGAGGGCCGGCTGTGCGTCAAAGGCCGCTTTGGCTGGGGCTTTGTGCACCATCCCGACCGCCTCACCACGCCGTTGATCAAAGAGAACGGTAGCTTCCGGGAGGCCAGTTGGGATGAGGCCCTGGACCGGGTGGCCCAACGCCTCAAGAAAATCAAGGAAAAAGACGGGGCCGACAAGATCGGCGGCTGGTGTTCGGCCCGGGTCACCAACGAAGAAAACTACCTGTTTCAGAAATTCATGCGGGCGGTGATCGGCACCAACCACGTCGATCACTGCGCCCGTCTCTGACACAGCTCCACGGTGGCCGGTCTGGCCGCCGCCTTTGGCTCCGGAGCCATGACCAACTCCATTGCTGAGCTGGAAGACACCGACTGTATCCTGGTGATCGGCTCCAACACCACAGAGAATCATCCGGTGATCGCCGCCCGCATCAAACGGGCAGCCCGCCTGAAGCATAAAACCTTGATCGTCATTGATCCGCGGCGCATCGACTTGGTACGGCATGCCAATATCTGGGTACGCCACCGCCCCGGCACCGATATCGCGGTGATCAATGGCCTGATGAATATCATCATTCAAGAAAATCTCCACGCCAAGGACTACATTGCCGCCCGCACCGAGGGCTTTGAGGCCCTGCAAGCCACGGTGGCCAAATACACCCCGGAATATGTCGAACAGATCAGCGGCGTCCCCGCCGACCAGTTGCGCCGGGTAGCGCGGCTTTATGCCACTGCCCCGGCCGCAGCCATCGTCTATACCATGGGCATCACCCAGCACACCGTCGGCACCGACAACGTCAAATCCCTGGCCAATCTGGCCATGCTCTGCGGCAATGTCGGTATTGAAGGCGGCGGCGTCAATCCGCTGCGGGGCCAGAACAATGTCCAGGGGGCCTGCGACATGGGCGGCCTGCCCAATGTCTTCTCCGGCTACCAGGCGGTCACCGACCCGGCCAACCGGAAGAAGATGGAGGATGCTTGGGGGGTTACCGGCCTGCCGGATTATGTGGGGATGACCATGACCGACATGCTGCCCGCCATACCCGAAGGCAAGCTCAAAGCCCTGTATATCATGGGGGAGAACCCGGTAATTTCCGATCCCGACTCCGACCATGCGGTCGCGGCTTTAAAGAAACTGGATTTTCTGGTGGTGCAGGACATCTTTCTGACCGAGACCGCGCAGTTGGCCGATGTGGTGTTGCCGGCGGCCTCGTTTGCCGAAAAAGAGGGCACTTTTAGCAATACCGAGCGCCGGGTGGCCCTGATCCGCCGGGCGGTTCCCCTGGTGGGCCAGTCGCGTCCGGATTGGCAGATTATCTGCGACCTGTCCCGGCGGCTGGGGTATGACATGGACTATGCCAATGCCGAGGCCATCTTTAACGAGCTGCGCCAGGTGACCCCCTCCTATGCCGGCATCACCTATGCCCGCCTGGAAACCGAGGGCGGCCTGCAATGGCCCTGCCCCACCACCGATCATCCCGGCACCAAATATCTCCATAAGGATAAATTCGCCCGCGGCCTCGGCCAGTTCTTTGCCATTGAGCATCGCGAACCGGCCGAGCTGCCTGATGCGGAATATCCTTTGACCCTGACCACCGGCCGGGTGCTGTACCAGTATCATACCGGCACCATGAGCCGGCGGGCCGCGGGCCTGGTGGAAAAGGCCCCGGAGTGTTTCGTGGAGCTGGCTGCGGAAGATGCCGCCCGCTATGGCATTGGCGAGGGCGACCGAGTCAAGGTGCGCTCCCGCCGCGGCGAAATCACCGCCAAAGCCCAGATCTCGGCCAAGGCCATTCCCGGCACCATCTTCGTGCCCTTCCACTATGGCGAGGCCGCGGCCAACAAACTCACCATCGCCGCCTTCGACCCCGTGGCCAAAATCCCGGAATACAAGGTCTGCGCCGTGCAGATTCAAAAAGGCTAACATTATTGGCCCCCAAGGGCGTGGCCCGGCCGCGCCCTTGCAGACCATAGACCATATGGAGGCAGAAAATGATCCACCATTCTCACAGTGCCAGTCAAACGGCAGTCGACATTAGCCCGGAGGTATGGAACAAGCTTGAGGCTATTATCGCCCGTTATCAGGATCAACCCGGGGCCTTAATGCCAGTCCTGCAAGAGGCCCAGAACCTTATAGGTTACCTGCCGGTGGCGGTCCAGGACCGCATCGCCGCTGGTCTAAATATTCCCGCTAGTGAAGTCTTTGGGACCATGAGTTTTTATTCCATGTATGCCTGGACCCCCAAAGGCAAATATATTATTCGGATGTGCGAATCCCCGCCCTGCCATGTCAACGGCTTTGAAAATATCCTTCAGGTGCTGAAGGAAGAGTTGGGCGTCGGGGTCGGGGAGACTACCACCGATGGCCTGTTTACTTTAGAACTGACGGCTTGCCTGGGAGTCTGCGAGGTGGCCCCGGCCATGCAGATCAACGAAGTGGTGTTCGGCAACCTGACCCGGGATAAGGTTAAGCAGGTGCTCAATGATTACCGGGGGGGCAAAGTGGTAGATTATAGGCAATTACCTTATACTACCAATGATTTTCGCAAGTACAAACAGAGTCCGCATGAACTGGTGGTGCTAAACAACGTTGGGGTTATCGATCCCATGAACCTTGAAGACTATCTGGCCAAAGGCGGCTATAGCGCGTTAAAGAAGGCGGTCACTACCATGACCCCGGAGGCAGTAGTCGAGGAGGTCAAAGCTTCGGGGCTGCGGGGCCGGGGCGGCGCCGGTTTCCCTTGTGGGATGAAATGGTCCTTTACCCGGCCGCTTACCGTTACCCCCAAATATATCATCTGCAACGCCGATGAAGGCGAGCCCGGCACCATCAAAGACCGCTACATCATGGAGGGCGACCCCCATAAGGTGCTGGAAGGCATGGCCATCGCGGGGTATGCGGTCGGCGCCAGTAAAGGTTTCATTTATGTGCGGGGTGAATATTATCTCTCCAAGTACCGGCTGCAAAATGCCATTGAGCAGGCGCGGGCCAAGGGATATCTGGGAGAAAAACTGTTTGGCACTGATTTCTCCTTTGATATCGAAGTCCGCTCCGGCTTTGGCTCTTATGTCTGTGGGGAGGAAACCGCGCTGATTGAATCGATTGAGGGCCATCGCGGTTATCCGCGGGCTAAACCGCCCTTCCCCGGTGTCGCTGGGCTGTGGCATAAACCTACTATTGTCAACAATGTCGAGACCCTGGCCAGTGTTCCGGCCATCATCAACCGGGGCGGCGAGTGGTATAAATCCTTGGGAACCGAGAATACCACCGGCACCAAGATTTATCAGATCATCGGCCACGTCAAGACCCCACAGATCGTTGAAGTCCCGGTGGGCATTACCTTGCGGGAATTAATCGACAAATATGGCGGCGGCCTGCGCGACGGCAGCAAGTTCAAGATGTGTCAGACCGGCGGCGCCTCCGCCGGGTTGGTGACGGCCGACGCCCTGGACCTGCCGATGGATCTGGCCTCGCTGGCTCAAGTCGGGGGCGCCCTGGGTTCAGGCACCATGTTGGTGATGGATGAAAGTGTCTGTGTGGTAGATTTTATCCGTTCGGTAGCGAAATTTTTCGCTCACGAATCCTGCGGCCAGTGCACTCCCTGCCGGGAAGGAACGCCCCGCATTTTAGAAACGGTGACCCGCATCTGCCAGGGCCAGGGCAAAGAAGATGATCTGGCCTTTCTAGAGCGCCTAGCGGCCACCATGGTAGACGCTTCGTTCTGCCCGCTGGGGCAGACCGCGCCCGGCCCCTTGATGAGCGCCTTAAAACTTTTCCGCCCGGAATTCGAGGAGCATATCAGGGAGAAAAAATGCCGGGCGGGGGTATGCCGGTTGGTCTGAAATTGGCACCATTGCCCCCGGCGACATTTCAGATTGATTGATAAACCAAGACTTAAAACAGGAGCGGCATGGGCAGGTAGAGATACTTGCCCATTTTGTTATGAATTTTCTAAACTTACAAAAAATGGTATGGAATTTTAAGATATTATACCGTTTTAGGTTTTCGATTTCCGGCTTTCTGGTAAGATATTAAATAACAGTGGTAGCTTATTATTGGGGTTGTTCGGCTTGGAAACCAAAAGGGATAAACCTGAAGCAGCTTAAGTCGATAAGTGTCGAGGACTTATAAGGTGAGGCGTTACCCGGATAACTGGAAAGACTACCGCGGGCTGCGGAAACTGCTTATTGGCCTGTTCATCGCCCTGGGACTGTTACTGTTCCTGTTGCTGTTTGCCGTGGATTTCCTGGTTAATTGGCTGTGGTTCGATTCTCTAGGATATCTTCGAGTCTATCTGATAACCCTGGGGGCGCAGAGCTTGGCGGCCGTGTTGGGAGGCGCCTTTTTCTTTCTATTGGCCATTTTAAACCTTTATCTGGCCCAACGCTTCTCCCCGCGCGGTCCTCGACCGCGGGGATCGTCTTTCAGCATATCACTCTCGGCTTTGGCAGGAATCCAGCAATCTTTAAAATACGCCTTGTGGGGAGGTCTGGGCCTTTTCACGTATGTGGCCGGAAGTCTGGCGGCACGGGAATGGCAAACCATCCTGATGTTCTGGAATGGCCAAAATTTTGGCGTTCAAGACCCGGTTTTCTATCAGGACGTTGCCTTTTATATTTTTAAATTGCCTTTTTATCGAGCCATTGCCGGGGACCTATTGCTGGCCGGAATTGCTGTCGTCTTGTTGGTGTTGATCAAATATGTCCAGAACCAGGCCATTTTTTATAGCCCCGACACCCATCATCTATATCTGGACCCCCGCGTCCAAAAGCATCTTTTGATCCTAGGGGGTATTTTGCTCCTGGTGTTTACCTGGCTGTTCTGGCTGAATCGCTACCAAGTGCTTTATCAGGATCATAGTATCTTCTTTGGAGCCGGATATGCCGAAGATAAAGGGGTCTTGACCATTTACCCGGTGGTCACCTTATTGGCCTTGATTACGGTGGGGCTGGTTTTTGCTAATCTATGGCGACCTGCCTATCGTCTCACCCTGAGCGGCCTGATTTCCACCGTGGTGGTGGCCATTCTGGGATTAAATCTCTATCCTGCCTTGCTTCAAAACTTTCTGGTAAAACCCAACGAGCTTCTCAAAGAAAACCCTTATATTCAGCACAACATAAAATACACCCGTCTGGCCTATGGTCTGGATCAGATCCAAGAAGTCAGCTATCCGGCCCGCGATACCTTGACCAGCGCAGATCTAGCCGCGGCCCAGGGGACCCTAAAAAACATCAAGGTCTGGGATAAACGGCCGATATTGAGCACCTACAAGCAACTTCAGGAAATCCGCCCCTATTATGAATTTCCTTTGGTAGCAGTAGATCGCTATCGGGTGGAGGGGGAACTCCGCCAGGTGATGCTGTCGCCGCGCGAGCTGGCCATCAGCCAACTGTCTCTGGAAGCCCGGACCTGGGTCAATGAGCGGTTAAAGTTTACCCATGGCTATGGGGTCTGTCTGAGCCCGGTGAATCAAGTTACTCCTACCGGCATGCCGGAATTCTGGCTAAAAGACCTGCCGCCGGTTGGTAAGGAAGAGTTCAAACTGGAGCGCCCAGAAATCTACTTTGGCACCCTGACTAAAGAATATGTCCTGGTCAATACCAAAACCGAAGAATTTGACTTCCCGGCGGGAGATGTAAACCGATATACCCATTATCAGGGTTCTGGGGGGGTCAAATTGGACAGCTTCTCCAGACGCTTGCTGATGGCGTTAAAATTTGGGGATTTGAAAATCATTCTCTCGAGCTATCTGGGAGCAGACACCCGCATTCTGATGCGGCGGACGGTAAACGAAATGGCACAGACGCTGGCGCCTTTTCTAAGCTTCGATGCCCAGCCCTATCCGGTAATTTCCCAGGGCCGCCTGTTCTGGTTTCTGGATGCTTACACCCAAACCTCTCGTTACCCTTATTCCTCTCCCTTTGCTGCCCAGCAGGGCAGGTTTAATTATCTCCGAAACAGTGTTAAAGTAGTGGTCGACGCCTATAATGGTCAGATCACATTTTACCTGATGGACCCGCAGGAACCCCTAACCGCCACCTGGCGTCAGATCTACCCCACACTCTTCCGGCCTTTTGAGGCCATGCCCGATCATCTGAAGAGCCATATCCGCTACCCAGTGGGCTTTTTCTATGTGCAGGCCGCCATCTTCCGCACCTACCACATGCAAGATCCACAGGTATTCTATAACCGGGAAGATCAATGGGATTTCCCTTCCGAAATCTATGAAGATCAGGAACAATTTCTTGAGCCCTATTATATGGTCATGCACCTGCCTCAGGAGTCCCAGGAGGAGTTTCTATTATTACTGCCTTATACTCCGGTTAGAAAGAAAAATATGGTGAGTTGGCTGGCAGCCAGGTGTGATCCACCAAATTATGGTCAGATGTTGATTTATACCTTCCCTAAAGACAAATTGATTTATGGCCCTATGCAAATTGAGGCCCGGATTAATCAGAATCCGGAAATCTCCCGTCTCATGACTCTTTGGGGTCAGAGAGGTTCTCGGGTGCTGCGCGGCGATCTACTGGCCCTCCCAATCAAAGATTCTCTACTTTATGTCGAGCCGCTTTTTTTGGTATCCAGCCAGTCCCAGATGCCGGAACTCAAAAAAGTAGTGGTGGTTAATGGACCACAGTTGGTATTTGGCGACACTTTGGCAGAAGCATTAAAAAAGGTCGGCACTAAATTGGCTACCCCTTCGTTACCTACCGAGGTCCAACCTTCGACCCTGTTGACCAGAGATCCGGCTCAGGCGCTCAGTCATTTACGCCAGGCCCAAAAATATCTAAAAACCGGCAATTGGAAAGGCTTTGGGGAAGAAATGCAAAGCTTGCAAGCAGTCTTAGAAGAACTTGGGGCCAAGCGCCCAGGGAAAGCTGCTCCCCCACCACCTGAGCCAGAGGGAGATTAAAATCCGCGGCGGGATCGGGATCAGCGGGGGCAACAATATAATCCTTCTACTCTCGATCGGAATCGGGCCGTTTGCGATGGCTTTCTTATCCCGTATCTGATTATCGCTTGATGATCCGGTACTGATGTGATAACCGGGGAATATCGAGGACGACCTGTTTGGCCTGTCGATTTTTGGTGTTGATTAACAAGGGTCCCAAAAGATTGGCCGTCATCTCCTGGGGACGCTGCCGGGGAATGGTAACGATAACAAAGACCTGCAGGTCATCAGCACTCTCTGCCCCGAGTTCTCTTAAATAACTATTTAATCGACCAATCCGGTAATCAGATACAATAGACCGGGGATCAATGATTACAAAAGCCAGTCCCGGGTTATCTAGGCATTGGAACCAGTGGAAGGGCGATTCCTTTTGGTGTTCTATCAGAATAAAACGCTGACAATCAGGGAATCCCAGTAATCCTTGAGGTACAGTAATGATCTGGTCCCGGGCCACATTGATAGTACCAAAATGGTTGGTCTCTACGGAGAATGCGTCTTCCATAAATTTCTGCTTATTGCCGGCAGAATTTACTTCTCTGACCTCCACAGATTGGTAACCTCATTTAGATCAATGCCTTCGACATCCGCAGCTTGAAGATTTTCTTCAATGATTTTCAGATAGATTTCCTCCCGGTGCACAACCACATTTGGGGGTGCTTCTATCCCTATCCGGACCTGTTTTCCCTTGATTTCCACCACCCTTATCCGGATATTATCTCCGATCCGGATGGTTTCTCCAATTTTTCTCGTAAAAATCAGCACGATGCCCTTCCTTGGCAACTGCCAGCATTTTCATCCTACCAAAATTAGAAAAATTCTACCAGACCAGAATTCCTCTTCCTTGATAGAAGAAAGCTGAGTTGTTTGAAAAGCAACCTGGTTAAGGTTAATTTTTGCATGGTAACCGACAGCTTGTAGCCCTCTACCTGGCTAACACTAGGTTCTAACCGGTCTGGTGAATTAGTTTGGGTTTCTGGTTGATAAGTTACCGGTTTTAAGCGAAATCCCTAAAACGCCTGCTCTATATCAGGGTTTCTCCCTTCGCAAACAATCTGTGGGCCAGATCATCCAGGATTATTGACCTGGGCGGCATCATGGTGGTCTCCTTCCCCCGCCGGGTCAGCTCTGAAACCCTGGGCCTCAAAACCTCAAAACGCCTCGATACCTCACATTTCCCTAAGCTTCTTATCGTCAATATCATGGTGTTACTTTAACACCTTAAAAATTATTTTAGGCCTGGCAAATTGACCAATCCCTGGACCGCCATAACATTGAACATTTCCAGATAGACCTGACCGATGCTTCTTAACCCTTCCAGACCTGGAAGGGCGTCGGTCAGGGCTGACCAGTTCCAGGGGTTGAACCGTTGTGGTTCCCATGAAGGCCGCTATAGCATAACCAGTAACCACACTAATCCTCACCAAAATGACCCTTTCGGGCCCTTTATATGCAACTTTAATGCCAAACTACTTAAATTTAATAACCTTGTTTCTAAATACTTATACCAAGTTGCGATCAAAGAGCTAAAATGCCCCCTCACCCTCGCCATCTCCCCCGCCAGGGGGGGAGAGGGGATAAAGGATAAAATTACTCATTTGAAAGCTAATCGGTATTAGTGGCAGTCGTAAAGAAGGCAATAAGCTGAGGCGAGGTATCGGTAGGGGCTAAATGGACTGAGGTTAAGGGGACGGGTTGCGACCGAGAGTTTGCGTTTTGACCCAGACTTATGGTAAATTGGCTCAAAAGTCATGGGGAAGATGGCATGCGCCCGTATAATCATTGGTTATTCCATGAACATTTTGAGCTGGTAATAACCATGAGCCAGCTTTACCAGAAAATGTCGGCGGAAGACCTGCTACAAGTTTTGAATGTTCACTTTCCTAAACCTTCCCCACCTCCGGAATTAGCAGGTTCGCTAAATCTCCCCCCCTGGACCAGATACGATATTGACTCCTTAGTAGACGATTTTTGTCTGTTTTTTAGAAAATCATAGGTAGCCAGGGGGCTGATAACCTCTGCGCCTTTAACCTCCGCTCGTCATGGGACCTTGTCCCAGGCCAGTCTGGCCGCGCCCAAGAGTCCGGCGTTGTCCCCCAACGTGGCCGGGACCACCTGTAGTTGCCGACGGGGAAAAAGGGTCAGACGGTGATCTAGTTCATCCTCTAAGGAGCCGATAAACTGATCCCAGGCCAGGCTGAATTTGCCGCCGATGACTACCAGGGAGAGCCCCATGAGGTGAACCACATCAGTAACAGCCTGACCCAAGGCTCGGCCCACCCGGTTAAAGGCAGCTTGCGCCAGCGCATCTCCGGCCTCGGCGGCCTGTTGCAACTGACGGCCGCCCAGACTTTCCGGATCCTGTTCCCAACTGGCCCGTAAACAGGAAGATTCACCGGCGGCCAGACGGGCCTTGACCCAGGCCACAGTCCAGGGTGCGGAAGCCAGGGTTTCCAGACAGCCCCGGTTGCCACAGTTGCAGACCTCGCCCTGGGGATCAATGGTAATATGGCCGATTTCCGCCGTGGACCCAGCTTCTCCAGGCCATATCTTGCCGTTGAGCACCAACCCGCCGCCCACGCCGGTACCCAGGGTGATCCCTAAAATATTTGCCCTACCCTGCCCGGCCCCCAGCCATTGCTCACCCAGGGTAAAGATATTGGCATCATTATCCATGACCAGCGGCCAAGGGAGCAAATCCCGGGCCGCGGCGCCCAATTGATAGCCATTTAGTTCAGGCAGATTAGGAGAAAAAATTACCCGACCTTCTTCAGGCAGCACCCGACCGGGGACGCCCATACCGACCGCCTGAATCTGAATGCTCTGATTCTGGGTTTTCCGGGCCATAGTAGTGATTGCCTCTGCCAGTTTCTCCAGCAGGACCTGAGCGCCCCGGCCTTTGGGAGTAGGAAAAGCTTGCCGGTCCCGGATCTCACCCTGGCCGGTGACCAGAGCCAGACGGAGGTTAGTGCCCCCCAAATCTACTCCGATGACTACCGGTTCTTTATCAACTTGCATATTTATCCCTTTGGAATTAATAAATTACTGAATCAGATAAGATACTCCTTCAGGGCGGAAGAGGCTATAGCGCCTGGACGCACCAGCCGGGGGGGCTGTTGTGTCACATCCAACACCGTGGAAGGCCAGCCGCCGGGACAGGGGCCGCTGTCCAGAATCAGCGCCAATTCGCTTCCCATCTCTCTTTCCACTTCAATCGCCGTAACTAAGGGCGGTTGGCCGGAACGGTTGGCGCTGGTGCCGGTCAAGGGTGAACCATAAGCCGTAGTCAGGTTGCGGACCAGGGGATGGCTGGATTGCCGCACCCCAATAGTTCCAGTCCCGGCCGTTAACTGACGCGGAAGGGACGGGCTGGCCGGCAGGATCAGGGTCAGGGGACCGGGCCAGAACCGGGCCATCAGTTGGAGCGCCACGGAAGGCACTCTCAACGCCACCTGTTCCACCATCTGAACATCGGCCACCAATACCAAAAGCGGTTTGCTCTGAGCCCGACCCTTGATGGCCAGAACCCGGTTCAGGGCTGCCTCCTGAAAGGCATCAACCGCCAGACCATAATAGGTCTCGGTTGGACAGGCGACCACTCCCCCGGCTCGCAATATCTCCAGCGCCTCCTGGAGTAAGGCGCGATCTTCCGGTGAATGCCAGCTTATCACGCGTGCCATATCTTAGATCAATTTACCGTTTTCAGCCCCAATTAGCAAATAAATCGGCTGATCTGATTTTCCCCTCAATTCCTAGGAAGTCTTTTCCCGGACTCACTCTCTTGACTACCAGGGTCCGGGAGGGCGATAATTGATCTGTCCAGGAGGTCGGCGACATGGCTCGGATGAGTGTGCAACCGGAATGTTATCCTTGTTTGCAGCGGCTGATCGATCTGACCGTGGAATTGGCCACTGCTGATCCCTTTTTGCAGGCCCAGGCCCGGCAGCAGGCCCAGGAGATCCTTGACCGCCAGTTTTTGCCAGGGGCGATTCCCGCGGTGATTGCCAATCAGTTTCATCAGGTCCTCAAAGATCTTACCGGCAATCCGGACCCGTTTGCCGCGTCCAAGTCTTCTGAGACCGAGGTGATGCGGCGGTTCTCCGCCCAGATTATCCCGCACTGGGGCCGTGATCTGTCTTCCCTGTTGTCGCTAGCGGTTATTGGCAATGGTATCGATTTTTTCCGCTCCGGCAACGAAATCATGCAGGAGCTGGCCGGCCCGGTGAAGTTGGTGGACTCTGACCTGGAGTTGTTCCAAGCCCGTCTGGCCCGCCCCGGGGTGATGCTGTATCTGGCCGACAATGCCGGAGAACAGTTCTTCGACCTGCCACTGGTACGCGGGCTTAGACAACAGGGCTGGCAGGTAATCTATGTGGTGAAAGGAGGCCCCATCCAGAACGATCTGAGCCGGAATGATCTATTGGCTTCCGGACTGGCGCCGGACCTGGAGCCGGTGGTGGATAGCGGAGCACCTATGGTCGGGCTGGTGCTGGACGAGGCCAGCCCCGAGTTCCGCCAGCATTATGATGCCGCCGACCTGATCCTTGCCAAAGGTATGGGGCATTTTGAAACCCTTGCTCATCTCGACGATCCCCGGATCTTTTTTCTCCTGCAAGCCAAATGTCGTCCTATCGCTGAGGCCCTGGGGGTGCCCCGGTTTAGTTTTGTATTCAAGGCCTTATCCTCTCTCTGTTAGTAGCCCCAATTTTGCTGCCTTTGATTATCAGGGAAAATTTGTCGCCCGCCAAAAACCTTAACTTACTCTTTACAAAAGAGTTATCCTGCCTTAACATTAATTCAATTCCGATGATTGACTCTCGGCTGCGGCCTGCGGTCACCTTAAAATGGGAAAATAATTTGTGAGGAGAGCCTCGATGGGCTCCATTAGAATTCGCATTGCCAAGGATTTTGAGCGCTTGGAAGAGCAGATGCGCCGGATGATGGAAAACCTGTTCGGTCCGGTGAATCCCTTTGTAGCTTCACCCCTGCCTCGGTTCCGACCCGCGGTCGATGTTTACGAAACTCCCGACGAAATGGTCCTGCGCATGGAACTGGCCGGGGTAATTAAGGAGGAATTGTCTCTTACCCTGAACCAACAGCAGTTAAACATCAGCGGTCGGCGGCGGTTCTTTACCAATGATCCAGTCCAGCGGTTTTTGCAACTGGAAATAGACTACGGCCTGTTTGACCGGACCTTTCAGATTCCGAAATTAATTGAGGAGAGCCAGGTTCGGGCGGAATATAATAACGGCATCCTGGAAGTGCGCCTGCCCTTCCGTCGGCCTTCTCCGGCTAAAACCATTCCCGTAAAGGAAGAATAGTGCAGGATGCGCTCCCTGGCTTCCTTAATACGAGATTATCAAGTTAAATGGAAAATATTAATATGAGCTTACCGAAAAACTTAAAGACAGAATCGGCGCTACCGGAAATCCCTGCGGCCACTGAGGCCGAGGCCTCCCGGTTATTGCCCATTCTGCCCATGAACGAGCTGGTGCTCTTTCCTCGGGTGGTAATCCCGTTGACGGTGTGGGAGGACTCAGCCCAGCATCTAGTGGATGAAACCCTACTAAAAGATAAAATCATTGGCATCCTGGCCAGCCGCCAACCCACCATAGAGGCCCCGACCCTGGAAAATCTTCATAAAGTCGGCACCGCCGCGGTAATCTTAAAGATGGGCAAAACCCAGGACGATGTGTTGCGTCTGTTGATTCAGGGGCTGTATCGTTTCCGGGTGGAAGAGGTGGTGGCCCAGGAACCTTATTTACAGGCCCGGGTGACGCCGATCTCTGAGGACTTTGAGTCCGACATGGAGATCGAAGCCATGGTCTCCAACGTCAAGGGCCTGTTTCTGAAAATGTTGGAGCTGTCGCCCTATCTGCCTACGGAACTGGGGGCCATGGTTCGGGAGATCGATGATCCTCGGGTCCTTGCCGATGTCATCGGCGGCAGCATGAATATTGCCAAGAACGATAAACAGAATCTGCTGGAAACCATCGACGTCAAGGAACGCCTGCGCAAGGTTTTGAGCCTGGTTAATCGAGAGATGGAGATCCTCGAGTTGGGCAAAAAAATCCAGAACCAGGTCAAAGGGGAGATAGATAAAGCACAACGGGATTACTACCTCCGGGAACAGATCAAGGCCCTCCAGAAAGAGCTGGGCGAGGTCGATGACCGCACCCGGGAAATTGAGGAACTGCGGACCCGGCTGGAAGATAGTCAGCTCCCGGAAGCGGCCTTCAAGGAGGCCGAGCGCGAGCTGAACCGCCTCAGCCGGATCCCGCCCACCTCTCCCGATCATCAGGTCATCCGTACTTATCTGGAGTGGATGATCGAGTTACCCTGGAATGTGGCCACCGAAGACAACTTGGATCTGCAGCAGGCCCGCCGCATTCTGGATGAAGATCACTATGACCTAGAAAAGGTCAAAAAGCGCATCCTGGAATATCTGGCGGTGCGCAAACTGAAGCCCGACATGAAGGGGCCGATCCTCTGTTTTGTGGGGCCGCCCGGCACCGGCAAGACCTCGCTAGGGAAATCCATTGCCCGGGCCTTGGGCCGCAAGTTTGTCCGTATGTCTCTGGGCGGCGTTCGGGATGAAGCTGAGATCCGTGGCCACCGGCGGACCTACGTGGGGGCCTTGCCAGGGCGCATCATCCAGAGCATCCGCCGCGCCGGTAGCAACAACCCGGTGTTTATCCTGGATGAAATCGACAAAATCGGCGCCGATTTCCGGGGCGACCCATCCTCGGCACTGCTCGAGGTCCTGGACCCGGAACAGAATTTCTCCTTTTCCGACCATTATCTGGAAGTCGGCTTTGACCTGTCGAAGGTGATGTTTCTCACCACCGCCAACATGCTGGACACCATCCCTCCAGCCTTGCGGGACCGTATGGAAGTCCTGGAACTGCCGGGCTATACCGAAGAGGAGAAACTGCAGATTGCCTATGATTACCTGCTACCTCGGCAACTGGCGGCCCACGGCCTGCAACCCGAGCAACTGGAGATTACCCCCGAGGCCATGCGGCGGGTGATCGCCGAATATACCCGAGAGGCCGGGTTGAGGAACCTGGAGCGGGAGATTGCCGCCCTCTGCCGGGGCGTCGCCCGGGAAATCGCTGAGGGCCTTTGCACCCAGAAGCGGATTACCGAAGCCGAGATTCCAGCCTATTTGGGGCCTTTGCGCTTCTACCGGGAGCCAGCCCTGGAACATCCCGAACCGGGAGTGGCAACCGGTCTGGCCTGGACCCCGACCGGCGGAGAAATCCTGTTTATTGAAGCCCTGCGCATGCCAGGCAACAGCCGCCTCAAACTCACCGGGCAACTGGGGGAGGTTATGAAAGAATCGGCCGATGCTGCCCTGAGCTATATCCGGGCCCGCGGCCCTTATTTAGGGGTGGCCGAGGATTTCTTCGACAAAACCGATATCCATATCCATGTCCCGGCCGGGGCCATCCCCAAGGACGGTCCTTCCGCCGGAGTGGCAATGCTCACCGCCCTGGTATCACTGTTATCTGACCGGCCGGTAAAAAAGGGGCTGGCCATGACCGGCGAGATTACCTTGCGGGGCCATGTCCTGCCGGTCGGCGGCATTAAGGACAAGGTGCTGGCGGCGCACCGCGCCGGTCTTCGGGAGATTATCCTCCCGGCCCGGAATGACAAAGATCTCGAAGAGATACCCGAGAATGTAAAAAAGCGGCTTAAGTTTCACCTGGTGGAGCGGATGGACCAGGTTTTGGAGATTGCCTTCAGCAATCATCCCCCGAAACTGGGGTAATACTGGGGGCGACCCGGCGGGTGGCCCCGACAGAATATGGATAACAAATTATGATCTACGGTATCGGGGTTGATCTGGTCAAAATCTCGCGTCTGGCCGCCACCGTGACCCGATTTGGGGACCGTTTTCTGAAACGGGTCTTCACCCCCCAAGAAATCGCCTACTGCCAGGCACGGGCTAGACCGAAGAGCAATCTGGCGCTGCGTTTTGCGGCCAAAGAGGCCTTTTCCAAAGCCCTGGGGGTGGGTCTGCGGCAGAATGGCATTCGCTGGCGGGAGGTAGAGGTGGTGCCAGCCCCTTCCGGGCGACCGGATTTGCGGATCTACGGCCGAGCCGCTGAGCTCTGCCAGCAGGCCGGTATCCGGGCGATGCTGGTTACCCTGAGCGACGAGGGCGAGTACGGGGTGGCGGTGGTGGTGCTGGAAACCTGACATTAAACGGGAGGGTACCTATGCTGGTTCTGGTCACCGGTGGCAGCGGATTTGTCGGCAATCAGGTGGTCGCCGAATTATTGGCCCGGGGGCACCGGGTCCGGTGTCTGCTGCGCCGAGGCTCCGAGAAAAAATTAAAAGCGCTCAATCAGGTAGAGGTAGCCCCGGGCGACGTTACCCACCCCGACACCTTGCCGCCCGCGGTCAAAGACTGTGATGCGGTTATCCATTTGGTGGGAATCATCCGGGAATTTCCCGGACGCGGGGTGACCTTTGAAAAGCTCCACCAGGACGCCACCCAGCACGTGGTGGAGGCCGCCCAGGCCGCGGGAGTACAGCGCTATCTGCACATGAGCGCCCTGGGAGCTCGCCCCGCTCCTGCTGATCCTTACCATGTCACCAACTACCGGGCCGATGAATATGTCCAAGGTTCGGGCCTGACCTATACCATTTTCCGGCCATCGGTGATTTACGGCCCAGAGGACCAGTCGATCAATCTGTTTGTCCGCCAGATCAAGACCCATCGGATCGTGCCGATCATCGGCGATGGCCGCTATCAGATGCAGCCGGTGCCGGTGTGGACCATGGCCCAAGCCTTTGCCCTGGCCCTGGAAAAGCCTGCCACCGAAAACCGCATCTATGACGTCGGCGGCCCGGAACCGCTGACTTTCAATGAAGTCATCAATACCCTGGGCCAGGTATTACACCGCTGGGTCTTCAAGGTGCACCTGCCGGTGGGGATGATGCACTGGCTGGCCGGTTATTTGGGCCGCTTTGCCTGGTTCCCGCTGACCCCCGGCCAGATTCGCATGCTCTTGGAAGGCAGCACCTGCGACCCGACCGCCTTCTACCAGGACTTCGGCCTTGAACCGATCTCTTTCAAGGAGGGCTTGGATCGTTATCTGAGCTGAGATTTTGATAATCTGCCAGATCCACCAAAGAAAACCCATGATCAAGTGCCAATTGCCTGCCTTGGCATCCGATACCGAGGGGTTGTGTATCCTCCACTCCCGGCAGCCGGATAAAGATGGCACTGCCTTTGACCCCGCGCTTCAGGAGAAACTCTCAACGGCAGACTATGATTTTAGGGGAGTCTTCTTCTCTGGCCCGGTCTCTTTTGCTGGGCAAGTATGCGACAAATCAGCCAAATTTAGGGAGACCGAATTTGCTGCGGCTTACTTTGGGTAGGCCGAATTTGCTGGTACAGCTAACTTTATGGTGACCAAATTTAATGGTGTGGCTGGATTTAGGATCGCAAAATTTACTGATCGAGCAATTTTTCATTCTAATAGGCCTTTTCAGGCCGATTTCCGTAACCTTGCCTTTGACCGGGAACCAGGGGTGTGCTATTTCAAGACCTGTCGCTGGCCGAGGCTGAATTCTCCGGCACCGATATGGGGCGCCTAGAAGTCAAGAATATCTCCTGGCATTCTTTACATGGCCGAGAGGCGGTATATCGAGGTCTTATTACGTGATAAAGAACCCTTCATCTGGAGGCGGCTTACTTATCGCCTCGATCCGAAGTCCCATGTTCGCGGGCAAGACTATGCCCGCGTCGAAGAGCTATACCGCGGTCTCAAGCTCAACTATGAGCAGGCCGGTGATTACAAACAGGCGGGGGAGAATAACTTGCGGTGGGACCCGTCGGCCAGGGCTGTTTAGTATGGGCGCCTTGATCGCCGCGCTAATTCTGGTCCTAGGCTGGGTGGCCCTGGCTGCTGGGGGCGATTTTAAGATGGCCTTGCCGGGGCGGCCCTTTCAATTTCCCCAAGATCACGCCGCGCATCCTGATTTTAAGACTGAGTGGTGGTATTACACCGGTCATCTGGAAGCCATTGATGGTGGCGAACGGTTCGGTTACGAGCTGACCTTTTTCCGGGTGGGTTTGAAGAAACCGGATCCTGAGGCCCGCTCCGCCTGGGCATTGCACACGCTTTATTTTGCCCATCTGGCCCTGACCGATATTAACCGGGGAACTTTTTTTTATAAGGAAAAGGTGGGCCGGGGGGCGCTGGGCATGTCGGGGGCGGCTACCGACCGCTACCGGGTGTGGATCAATGATTGGCAGGTCAAACTCCACGGTCAGATTCACCAACTACAGGCCCGATCGCCGGAATTAACCCTGGCGCTGTCGCTCAGCCCGGAAAAGCCTTTAGTGGTGCACGGCGCCGACAATATCAGCCAGAAGGCCGAAGGAGCCGGGTTTGCCAGCCACTATTATTCCTTTACCCGTCTGGCCACCCAGGGCCAATTGACTTATCATGGCCGCACTATTCCGGTCCGGGGTGAGAGCTGGATGGATCATGAGTTCAGCAGCAGCCATCTGAAAGACTACCAGGTGGGTTGGGACTGGTTCGCCCTGCAACTCGCGGACGGGCAGGAGATTATGCTATATCTGCTGCGCCACCGGGACGGAGGTGTTGATCCCCATTCTTCCGGGACCCTGGTCGATGCCCAGGGTCGCGGCCGCCATCTGAAATTGGCGGATTTTCAGGTCCGAACCACGGCTACCTGGCAATCCCGGCATTCCGGGGCCCGCTACCCGGCGGGCTGGCAGATTGCCATTCCACAGTCGGGCTACAAACTGAAAATCACTCCCACGGTCGCCGACCAGGAACTGGTGACCACTCTGAGCACCCGGATCACTTACTGGGAGGGAAGCGTCCGGGTCATCGGCACCAGATTCGGCCAACCGGTGAGCGGCCAGGGCTATGTCGAACTTACCGGCTATGCCACGCCCCTAGGGGGAAAATTCTAGATAGTTAAATAAAAATTGCTAGACTTGGAAAACGAGGATGGATAGCTCCTTCCTAGATCAGCCTCGATAAGTCGGGCCAGGGGCCGCGGCGCTAAAATCAGCCCCTAGTCCTTATGATCTAAATACTGCGGGTAAAACCGGTAAAGCGATAGAGATCGCTCATGATCTCCTCGTGTTCGCCTTTAAGTTTCTGATACATGCGGGCGTTCTCCAAGGCCAGGGCGGCTTGCTCGGCCAGGGAAGAAATGAAGGTAATTTCATCTTCGGAATAATCCCGGGGTTCGCTGCTATAAATGCGCAACACTCCGATAACATTACCCTTCAGGCTGATCGGGACTGAAAGGATGGAGCTGATGCCTTCCTCGGCGCAGGCCTGAGGATACTGGGCCCGGGGATCGGAAGAGACGTCATACATAGACACTGCTTTGCCGGTCATGGCCTCGGCAATCGATTTATCGGCTTCAACCGGGCCCTTGTTGATATAGCGGTCGCTCAGACCGTAACTGGCGACCAGCTCCATCCGGCGGCGTTTTTCATCCAAGAGCCGCACCGCCGCGGCCTTGATATCCAGGGCGGTAGTCGCAGTCTTAACTAAGAGATGGAGGATCTTCTGCACTTCCAGGGTGGAATTAATGGCCTTGGAGACCTGTTGCAGGGCTTTCAGCAACTCCAGTTCTTTGAGACGAGCTTCGTACATCTGGGCGTTAATGATCGCCTGACCCCCCAGTTCGGCCACCGCGCAGGCAAATTCCACTTCATCCATGGTAAATTCCCGGGGCTCTGAGGTCAGCAGCCGCATGACCCCGATAACCTGGCCTTTTACCAGAATGGGAATGGCCACCAGGGTGGCGATGCCTTCCTCTTTGGCCTCCTGAGGGTACTGCATGCGGGGATCGCTAGTAGCATCATAAATCGCCACCGGGCGGCCGCTTAAGGCCTCGGCGACACTCTTATCCATATCCACCGGCCCTTTATGCAGGTATTTTTCACTGATGCCGGTAGAAGCCATCAATTCCAGGGTGTTGGTCCGGGGGTTGACCAGGCGGATGGTGCAACCCTTGAGATTCATCACCTCGGTCATCTTGTTGACGATCAACTCCATGACCTCGTGCACCGACAGGGTG
This sequence comes from Deltaproteobacteria bacterium, assembly GCA_019309545.1. Taxonomy (NCBI): domain Bacteria; kingdom Pseudomonadati; phylum Myxococcota; class Myxococcia; species Deltaproteobacteria bacterium. The sequence continues at coordinate 3,668 of JAFDGA010000023.1, read as the reverse complement.
GAACTGACGGCCCGGCTGATCTCCTGAAAACTTAACAGGTAAAGCCTTTCTTTGGTGGTCATCTTTATATCTCCTTTTTAAACATTAAATTTTTAGAAGCCGTGCGTCCAGTCTTAGCTGTCAGGTATGTTGAAATTCCTCCCGCAGTTTCTTATAGGCCTCATCCATCTGCTGCTTGAGTTGATCGAGGTATTGCTGGAAACTGGTAGTAAGTTTGGTTTCGAGATCAACCTCCTCGCTCAGTCTCAGAAGACGGTCATATTCATTATTGACGTTTTCCTGGATGATCTCAATGTCCTCTTCGGTCAGATGCGCAAAGCGTCTTTGCAGCTTCAGGTATTCCCGCACCGGCTTGGGCTTGGTGACCTTGCGATTCAAGAAGTACTTGCCGTTGATTACTTCGTATAACGGGAACACCCGGGTCTGAACCGCCAGGCGGGCGATTTTCACGGCATAGCGGCCCTCGTGTCGCCACCCGGTGGGACAGGGAGAAAAGGCATGGAGATACGCCGGTCCCTGGATCAGCGCGGCCTTTTTCACCTTGTTCATCAGGTCGAGATAGTAGGCCGGATTGACGGTGGCGACGTAAGGGATTTTGTGGGCCACGGCAATAGCCGGCAGATCTTTTTTGAAATGGCCTTCGCCAATCGATAATTTACCAGGAGGTGAAGTGGTGGTAGCGGCGCCGTAGGGGGTCAGGCTGGAACGCTGAATACCGGTATTCATGTAGGCTTCGTTATCTAGACAGAGATAGATAAAGTTATGGCCGCGTTCCCATGCCCCGGACAGGGCCTGGAGGCCGATATCGGCGGTGCCGCCGTCCCCGGCCACGGCCAGGATGGGAATATCATCCCGGGTGATCTTGCCTTTTCCCTTCATGATGCGCAGTGCTGCCTCAACCCCACTTGCCACCGCCGCGGCGTTCTCAAAGGCCACATGCAGCCAGGGGACCCGCCAGGCGGTCTGGGGATAGGCCGAGGAGATGATTTCCATACAGCCGGTAGCGCTGACCACTATCATTTCCCGCCCCAACGCCTTGGCCGCCAATCTGAGGGCCAACACTTCGCCGCAACCCTGACAGGCTCGGTGTCCCGGGGCCAGCGGCTCAAACTCCGGCAAGTGCTGCGGATCAAATTTCTCAAAAGTATCCAGTGCGGTTTCCATTATACTTCCCTCAGGCCGATGTGGGTGTATTCCGAGGCTGGAGGGCCTTGGCTGGCGTATTGTTCGGACAGTTCGACGATCTCAAAGAAGTCGTGCACGGTAACATCGCGGCCCCCTAAACCCAGCACAAAACCAAATACCTGGGGGCGGTTCGGCAAGGTATAGAGCGCCGACCGCACTTCCTGACACACCGGCCCGGAGTGGGCTCCCAGGGAAATATGGCGATCGACCACGGCAATAATGCTGGCCTGGCGCACTGCCTCCCGAAACTCCGGCAACGGAAACGGCCGCCACAGCCGGCAGCGGATCAGGCCCACTGCCTTCCCCCTCTCCCGCAGACGATCCACCGCGCCCATGGCGGTGCGGCTGATGACCCCCATGGTCATCAGCAGAATCTTGGCACCTTCCACCCGATAGGCTTCAATCGGAGCATAAGTCCGGCCAAAACGGCGGGCAAATTCCTGCCAGGCAGCCAGGATGGTCTGTTTCGAGTTGACCAAGGCGTCTTCTACCTGCTTTTTGGCTTCGGTATAGACCTCGGGGATGCCTACCGGCCCCATAGTCACCGGATGGTCGATATCCAGTTTCAATTGCTGACGGTGTTCCGGCAGATAATCACCCAGTTCTTCTTGGTCAAAGAGATAGATCGGTTCGATGACATGGGTCAGATTAAAGCCATCAATATTAACCACCATAGGTAACAGCACATGGGGATCGCGCACTACCCGAAAGGCGTGCAGGATAGAGTCATAGGCCTCTTGACCGTTTTCACAAAAGACCTGAATCCAGCCGATGTCCCGTTCCGCCATGATATCGCTGTGATCGTTCCAGATGCTGATCGGCCCCGATAAGGCGCGGTTGGCGACCACCATGACGATAGGCAACCGCAGGCTGGAGGCAATGAAGAGAATTTCGTGCATCAGCGCCAACCCCTGGGAACTGGTGGCGGTAAAGGTGCTGGCCCCGGCGGCTGCAGCCCCGACCATGGCGCTGATGGCTGAATGTTCCGATTCGACATTCATAAAGTTGGCCTGTAGCTCACCATTAGCCACCAGTTCGGACAAGTGCTCCACGATATGGGTCTGCGGAGTAATGGGGTAAGCCGCAATGACATCGACATCGGCTTGCTGCACGGCTTTGGCCACCGCGATCGACACTTCCATCGGGGTTCGAGTCGGCATGATTACTCCTCTTCCTCTACTAGGGTGATGGCGTCTTTGGGGCACTCTTCCGCACAGATGCCGCAGCCCTTACAATAATTCAAGTCGGGCTCATAGTTTCCGGACGCAGTTTTGGTCATGGCCAGGTCAGGGCAATAAATCCAACAGAGGCCGCACCGGTTACATTTCTCCGGATCGACCACCGGTCGTTGCAGCCGCCAGGTGCCGGTCAACAGGTGAGTGGAACTGCCCGGTTCCAGAATAGCACACCCAAGCGCCAGGTTGCGCCAGCCAATGATAGCTCTTTTTTCAACCTTTTCGGCCATTGCCCCAGCCTCCTAATCGATGGCGGTATTCCAATAGGCCTGCATCAGGGCCTCTTTATTTCTTCGGGCCAGCAGGGTGCCAAAGCGCTTCAGCAGCGGCTTTTCCAGTGAGGTCAGCTCCACAATGCCGGCAGCGCGCACCAGGGCCCCTAAAATGGACACGCTGACGATCGGCGCGTGCAACACTTCCAATGAAATACTGGTGGCGTCAACTACTGCCAGGTGGAGATCGGAGCGCAGTTTAGGTTTGTGTTCTTCTAAGGTTTTTTTGCTGTTCAGAATCAGCCAGCCGCCGTCTTTAAGACCACTAGTGACATCGACAATACGCAACAGTGTAGGATCGAGGACCGCCACAATATCTGGTTCATAGATCTGCTCGCGCAATTTCAGGGCTTCATTACCGGCCCGCACAAAGGCCAGCACCGGGGCGCCGCGGCGCTCTGGCCCAAAACTGGCAAAACCCTGGGCATAGCGGCCCTCCGCAATGATGGCCATACTGAGAATTTCGCAGGAAGTTACTGCCCCCTGTCCCCCACGGCCATGAAAACGGATCTCGATCACCCCGGAGCTCCTTTGGTCAAAAAATCGTCCATTTGGGCTAACCACCTATGTTGGGCTTGGAGACTGCTTTCAGGTCCGGTCCCCGTCGGCCTTCACAATGGCCGCATCCGATTTTTCTGTCCGCAAGCCTGGAGATTACCGGAACGAATTCTATAAAACGAGATAGACTGAAGATAAGGAGAAAGCCGCGTTTTGAGCTATTGGGTTCCTAACTACCCCTGACTTGCCCAGGGTGGTCTACTTAACGGTGACCGGATATTTATGGGAACCCAAGGGCATCGGTATTAATTTTCCCGGATTGATGATGAAGTATAGGAAAATTCAAGTAATCCAAGTACCAATAGCATCCACGCCCCGAGCTTTCGGTGCCTGCCGGACCCCACTACTTAATAATTTAGCATATAATTCCAGGGAATCAAAAGATATTTTAATTTTTAAGATTGATTCCTCAGGCATT